>CAZYHO010000057.1:0-15223 GCA_964647495.1 uncultured Akkermansia sp.
CATTGACAGATGTAAAGATGATGGGGCTCGCTGGGTCCCCCTCCGCCATCAGCGATCCGCGCGCGAGCAGGTACCTCCCTTGCCCGAATTTGACCACCGTGCCCGGTGTAATCGTCAATGTCACGCCGTCAATGAGCGTGACATCCGCGTTCACAAGCACTGTTCCAAACCACGTCGTGCTCACGGAAATCGTCCCGCTCGCCAACAACACCCCCTCGTCCTCCGCCGCGTTCTCGAACACCTCCAGTGGACCCGCCACGATCGGCTCGCCCGCCTCCACCGGCAACTCGTTCGCCGCCGTTTCCAGACCCGCCGGTGCGGCGTCCTCCGCCCCATCACCAGCCTTCTCCCTTGCCCCTCTCCCGGCCAAAATGTCACTCGCGCGCTCCACCTCCAGCACCCCACGATCCGGCTCCAGCACCTCCGGATCCGCCACCGCCGCCGACGCTACCGACTCCGCCGCCGTGGCAAAATGCTCGTCCACCGGCGCGTCAAACAAGCTCCCCAACGAGGAGCGCGGATGCTGTTCGAACGAACCAGGATCCCCGTCGCCAGCACCACCCTCCGAACCACTCTGTCCTTCGTTCTTATCCCCCTCACCGCCGGCCTCCGCCACCGCCTCCGGCTGCTCGATCCGCGTCTGGTCCTTGCCCGCCGCCGCCTCCACAAACGGCGCCACCACCGCCGCCCCAGACAACAATATCCGCTGCTCCAGCGCCTCGAATTCAAACGGCTGGTTCCACCGCCGCCGCCCAGTCCGCTCCCGCCTCGCCCCCAGCAACGCCTCACGCTCCGGCATTCGCCACAGCGAATTCTGCCGGCCCTCCAGTACTTCACCGGCGGTGACAATCATCAGATTTGCGGCGCATCCCTGGAGCGCCGCGCCCGCCTCTCTATCACACTCATCCGCAACCAAAAGCACTTTTTTCCAGAATTGCACACCACCCCTTCTCCCCGGAGAAACCACGGAGTTCACGGTTCACGGTTCACGGTTCACGGGGCACGGGGCACGGTTCACGGGGCACGGCGCAGGGGTTCACGGTTCACCAATTCGTGCCCAATCGAGAACGACAAGGGGTCTGTCCCCATCCGCCGCTCCGGCACAATGCCCCTCATTTCCGTGTGCGTCCGACCGCATGGCGATAGGATTTCACGCCGTCGGCGATGGCCACCGCGAGTCGTTCGCGGTAAGCGTCAGTGGCGATGGTGGCGGCCTCATCGTCGAAGCCGAGATTGCCGCCGTTGATAAAGATCACGGGCAGGTGGGACAGGCGGCGCATGAGACTGAATTCCGCGGCCATCACACCCGCGTCGGGCGCCTTGGTTTGTTGCAGGCAACTGGCGTGCACGGCGGTCGCCAGCGCCACCGCCGCGCCCAGGTGTTCTTCGTTACCGAGACCGGCGGCGGGAAAACAGGTCTGCACGCCCCGATCTCCCGCGCTCCGGGAAGAGTTGAAATGCAGACTGACGACCACGCCATCCGTCACCCCCTCCGCCGCCGCGGCCCGGTCGCCGAGACTGACAAACCGGTCGTCCTCCCGCGTCAGCCGCACGGTGAACCCGGCCTCTTCCAACAACGGCTGCAGCCTTTGCGCCACGTCCAGGCAGAACACGGCTTCCGAGCCGCCGGCTCCCGTGGCCCCGGAGTCCCTGCCCCCATGCCCGGGATCGAGGATGATGGTTTTGAGCGGTCCGGCGTTCTTGATGTGCTGCGGACGCAAGACAGGATCCAGCATCCGCACCAGATCATCCCGCGAAATCATCCACTCGCCCTCGTGGTGTTCCAGCACATGCCGCGTCCGGAACTTGACGCCATTGATGCGCAGTTCCGCAGGCGGCGACTTCTTCCATCGCATGGCAAGCCTGGGGCTCCTGAAAACCAGATCGCCGGCCGGATCGACGTCCACCGAAGCAAATTTGTAAAATGCGCCGACCTCGGAAGCGCGCAGGTAATCCCGGCCTTTGATTTCGATGGGGGTCCAGGCAGACCGCGATTCCTTTTCCCCGGAATCGTCCTCTTGGCTTGTTCGGTCTGTTTCGTTTCCGGCGTCGTTTTCATCGGTTGCCACGACTGCCGTCTCCGCCACCAGGCGCGGCGTCGCCAGTGCCGCCAAGCCTGCCATCGCTGCCAGCAACAGCAGCCCGGCCAGCCAGGTCGATCCGTCGGCGGAGCGCCGGTCGCGCTGCGGGTCCAACACTGCCCGCACGCGCGCCGGGAGTGCGCCGCGACCAGCCATCGGGAAGGCCGCGCGGCGCGGCGGCGCGGGCATGGTGAATCGGCGCGCGCACTCCAGCAGCGTTTCCGCGTAGCCGGGAGCGTCCGGTTCCCGGGCCAGCACCGTGTCATCCGCCGCGCGCTCATCCGCCTGCCGCGCGTGTCGCGCCAGGCCCCAGGCCAGCGGATGAAACCAGAACGCAGCCAGGAACACGTCCGCGAGAAACCGCCACCACGGATCGCGCCGCCGCAGGTGCGCGCCTTCGTGGGCAAAAATCATCCGGAGCCGCGCGGCCGGCCAGGCACGGACGGCGGCCGGCAGCAGCAGCACCGGGCTCCACAGGCCCCACACGCACGGCGCGACCGGGCCGTCATGAACCCACAGCCGGCACGGCGGCAATCCCTCGTACCCTCGCGCCGCCGTGGCCAGTGGATCGTCGTCCGCCACGACCCGCGACCGCCGTCGCAACGCCGCCCGCGCCCGCCGGTCATGCCACCAGGTCAGCACCACCACCCCGGCCCCGGCAAGCCACAGTCCGAAAAGGGTCCGGGCCAGCGCCGGCTCGACCGTCCACCACAAGCTGAAGGCCCGGAACACACCGGAAGCGCGCGCCACTCCCGGCGGCGACGACAAGAACGTTTCCTCATTTCCCTCGACCCGCCACAGCGCTTCCACCGCGTCACCGCCGGCCTCCGGCAGCCGGTTCACCCCGCCCGAAACCATCCCCCGCGACGCGCCGGCCTCGTCCGCCGCGCCCCGCACGTTGCGAACGAAATCCGACAGCGCCACCACAACCGCGCCGGCCATCACAAGTCGGCACACCGTCGAAAATCGCGCCGCCGACAGTCGGCGCGCCCCGGGCACCAGCGGCCATGCCAGCACGACCAGCACCGAGGCCTGCGCCAGCGCGCTCAAACAGGAAATCACAAAATGGTTGTTCATGGTGGTTCTTTGATGCGGCTCAAGACCGGACGGACTTCTCACGAGCCTCGCGAATGAGCGCCTCCAGGCGTTCCAGCTCCTCCGCAGAAACCGCGTCGCGGGCGTCGAGCAGCCCGGTAACAGCCCGCTCCAACGAGCCTTGAAAAAACACGTCCAGCAGCCGCCGCACCGCGCTCCGCGCCGCCGTCGCCGGCGACGTGACGGGCCGATACACGAACGCCCTCCCCTCCCGGTGATGCCGCACCAGCCCTTTGTTGAGCAGCACTTTGAGAATCGTCCGCACCGTCGCCCCGGTCGGCGCGTCCGGCAGCGCGGCCTCGATCTCCCGAGCCGTCGCCCGGCCACGCGCATAAAGCACGTCCATCATCTGCCGCTCACGGCGGGTCAGCGGATCGGGATGGCGGCGGCACGCGGTCATGATAGTGCGTAGAAATACACAGACAACCGCCCGGAGCAAGCCAAAAAATGCGTATTTCTACACAGACGACCACGGGCACGATAAGGGGTCGACAAGGGGTCTGTCCCTCTGTGGGTTCCCGGACAAACGGGCGGTCAACAGGAGGCGGGCAGCGCGCAAACGTGCGTCGGGTGCCCGGAGCGGGACGCTCGATGCGGGCGGGACGCGCCGCCCTGCCCGGGACCATGATGGAGCCAGGGGCCTGGAGTGACGGCCGGAGACTCCGCTTCGCGGAGATCCCCCGGCACTCAGTGGCGGCGCCCGCGAACGAGACGATCTGTTGGGCACAGCAAGTCTGTGCCACATCGGCATTCGCGTTCCTTGGCGTTCATTCGCGGTATAATTCCCATGACCGCCGGCAGGGATCGAACAGTGGGTATCTGCCTTTTCACGGCTGCGGACACCGCGGGTGATCCGCGGAAATGACGACCGTCGGACGCGCACTCACGCGCCCGACGGCGTCAACCTCAACACATCAGTGAACAGATCCTTTGTCGCTTGGAACCCGCGGGGGAACCGCGGGATCGTTCATGACTCAGGACGCCTGTAGAAGCGCATAACGGCCGGGGATTTGTTTTTCTTTCAAAAAAAGCGGTGGAATTGCGTCGGGCGCGGATCGTCCGGCGGAGTCCGCGCGCGGCGGTTGTTGCGGGCCGGCGGTTTTGTTTCGCGGCGGGACGTCTCCCTGATGTTCAACAGATCAGGGTACTGCGTGACACCGGCGCGCGGCCTCGCCGGGGGCATCCTCATTCCGCTTTTCTTTTTGCGGGACTGGGGGATGATTGCGGGCGTGACGCCGGTCAAAGACGAGGGATTTATTGCCTGGCAAGTGCCGCCCGCGGAGATGGACCGACTGTGGTCCGAAGGCTGGCGGCATTTCGGTCCGCTTTTTTACCGGTACGCCCAGGCTCAGCACGGCGGGCGCTTGATGGACGTGCAGCCGCTGCGCGTGGACCTCGGCCGTTTCAGCCCGTCCCGCAGCCAGCGTCGCGTGCGCCGGAAGAACGAGGACCTGACAGTGCGCGTCCAGCCGCCGCATATCGACGAGACACGCCGCGCCCTGTTTCACCGCCACAAGATGCGCTTTGTCGAGAACGTGCCGGATTCGCTGGAGGACTTTCTCGGCGCGGAGCCGTCGATCGGCCCGTGCCTCACCCTGGAGGTCGCGTTGTTTCGGGACGACCGGCTGCTTGCGGCGAGCTACATGGACGTCGGGTCCGCCGCCGTGAGCAGCATCTACGGGTTCTTCGACCCGATGGAGGAGGCGCGCAGCCTCGGCATCGCCACGATGCTCGCGGAAATGGCCTGGGCGTGCGACCGGGGATGCCGCTACTATTACCCCGGCTACGCGTACGCCCAGCCGTCCCATTACGACTACAAAAAGCAGTTCCAGGGTCTGGAGTCGTTCGACTGGCAGGCGTGGCGGCCGCATGGGCGCGAGGTGTGAGGATATCGCTTGCGTCCGGGGACGGCGGCCGCTATCGGGAGGCCCAGCCTCGGCTCATGGAACCCGGTGAAAACCCGGGACAGTCTGCGCTGCGGTAACCGGCCACGATGCCCCACAGGCCAATCTGTTTCGACAGGTGAAGGCGGGGCGGAGGACAGGAGCCGGGAGTCCGAATACTTGTGCCGATGCGCTGCTCAACCGCGGCCTGTCCTCATTCCGGGGACTGGGCGACCGCGGCCCGATCCAACCGCAACCAGTTCGGAATTGAGACATGACATCACACCGCAACGCCGTCACGGTGGCGGCAGCACTCCTGTGCGCCGTCGCCGGCCACGCCCCGGCCTATGGGGCCTTCACATTGAACGATATCGGCTTCTGGGCCGGCCCCGCGCCCGGACCGGACATCAGCCAGGCGGTCCTGGTCATCGATTTCGTCCATCCCGAGGCGCCGGCGGAAGCGCCCAGCCTGGCCTGGGGATACCGCTGGCCCGCCGCCGAGCAGCGCACCGGCCAGGACATGCTGCTGGCGATTCTCGGCGCCGACCCGCGGCTCACGGCCACCGGCCTGGAATCCGGATTTGTCGATACACTCGGATACGATGCGGATCTCGACGGCGTTGACGACTACCGGCACCCCGGTTTCGATCCGGTGAGCGGCCGCTACAGCGTGTACTGGGTGAACAACGACGTGATCCCGGGCACGCCGCCGTTTTACTCCGATGCCACCCATGTCATGCCGCCGAATGGCAACCCGTACGCCTCCGATGCGCCCGGATCCTGGGTGGGCTCGACCACGGGCCTCCTGGGCAGGCCGCTGGCCGATGGATCCTGGGACGGCTGGGTGTACGACGCGGATCCCGCCGCTCCGCCGCGCGAACCGATCGCCGCCATCGTGCCCGAACCCGGCATCGCGCCGCTGCTCGCCCTGGCCGCGCTCCTCTGCTGCTGCCGCCGTCAGAGACCGGCGTCGCGCGACCGGGCCGGCGCCGGCCGCACGACGATGGTGTGATCCCTGGTCATGCTCTCCGCTCACCCGCAAATCCTGGCGCCAATGAACAACCGCACGCCCTCCAGACACCCGGACCGGCCGCGTCCGCCCACGCCGGCGGTTGCGATCCCGGCGCCGGCGATCCGGTCGGCCGCGATCGCGCTGGCGTCGGCCGGGATGGCGATCGCCGGCCCGTATCCGCCCGCCGCGGGCCGGCCGGGATCGGATGCCATTTCCGCCGGCGACTCCCGCATCCGCGGGTGGGCCGTCGAAACAACCGAGCTGGCGCGAGGCCCCGAACAAATCGAAGATCCATTTTCCGCGCTCGCGAGTTATGGTTCCGAGGCGAGCGCGCTCGGCCCCGCCGACGTGCTCGGCGATCAGGATCAGCCGGTGCCGGGCACGCCGGTCCCGAAACCCGCGGTCAGCCTGGGGGACGGCGGATCGATCACGCTGAGGTTCGATCCGCCCATCGCCGACAGGGCCGGCCCGGACTTCGCCGTCTTCGAAAACGGCATCAACTACAACGGAGGCACCTCGTTCTATCTGGAGCTGGCCTTTGTCGAGGCCAGCTCGGATGGCGTCCACTTCACCCGCTTCCCCGCCTTCTCCGAAACACCGGCCCCCCCGCAGATCGGCTCCTATGGCGCCGTCGATCCGACCAACCTCCGCAACCTGGCCGGCAAATACATGGCGGGATTCGGCACACCTTTCGACCTGGCCGAACTCGCCGACGCTCCCGGGCTCGATGTCCAGGCGGTCACCCATGTGCGCATCGTGGATGTGGTCGGCTCGATCGACCCCCGGTTCGCCAGCCACGACTCGCTCGGCCGCATCGTCAACGATCCCTGGCCGTCGTTCCTGTCGGCCAGTGGATTCGATCTCGACGCGGTCGGCGTGCTCAACCAGGCCGCCACCGGATACGCGGCCTGGCGCGACAGCTTTGCGTGGCAGCCGCCCGACTCGGATCCCGGCGCGGATCCGGATGGCGACGGCCTGCCGAATCTGCTCGAGTACGCGTACCGGCTGTCCCCGACCCGGCCGGACGCCGCCCCTGCGGTGCTCGTGAAATACGAAGGTGGCGCCCTGTCCGCCGAATTGCCCGCCTGGCGTACCGAGGCGCCGGATCTGGCCGTGACCGCGGAGGTCTCATCCGATCTCGGATCCTGGACCGCCGTGCCGGCCGTCAGCCCGGTGCCGCTCGGGCCGGCGGACGCTCCCTCCGCCCGCTTCTGCCGCCTGCGCTTCCAACTGCTTTCCCCGCCGTGACCCGATCGCCCACGCCATGCCGGCCCGCACGACGGAGAGTCCGAGGGTTTTCGCTTCTCGAACTCCTCGTCTGCCTGGCGCTCATCGCCACGCTCGCGATGATATGGGCCAGCACCGGCCGCCGGCTCCGCGAGGTGGCGGCCACTTCGGTTTCGACACGGCAGCTTCGCGGCCTGGCCCTCGCCAATGCCGCCTATGCCGTGGATCACGATGGATCTTATTGCCCCGCCACCAGCGCGGACAACCTGACACGCTGGCACGGCGGCCGGCGCTCGCTCAGCGAAGAATTCGACTCCACCAAAGGGTTCCTCTCGCCCTACCTCGGCGGCGACCGCCAGATCATCACGTGCCCGCTGCTCCGCGACTACGTGGAGCACGGCTTCGAAAAAGGAGCCGGCGGCTACGGATACAACGCCCAATACCTCGGCGGCACGGCGCAAAATCCATTCGCCGGCGCCGACAGTTCCGAAGTCGGTAGCGGAGGCATCTGCGTCATGTTCGCCACCACAGCCCTCGCCGTCGGCAGTGGCATCCAGGAATACCCGTTCACCGAACCTTACGAGTGGGTCGACCGCCGCGGGTTGCCGCGCGGCTCGCTCCAGCCCAGCACCCATTTCCGCGCCGCAGGCAAAGCACTCATCGCCTGGATCAACGGCAGCGTCACCGCCGAACTGCCCAACAAAGAAACCGGCCCGAACTTCTACGGCGGCGATAACCAGAAAGCCCGCATCGGTTACTTCGGCCCCCGCCCGCACAACGGCTTTTGGAACCCCCACTCGCCCGCCTCATTGGGCGAGCCACAGTGAGCCACAGTGGCCCTGGGGGCGGGGCTGTGCATCCCATTCCGCACCAGGCTCCGCGCTGCCGCATGAAAGCGGGATTCCAACTCGACGGGTTTCCTCATGAGTATCGTCACGAACTGATATAATAAACAAGTAATTATGAATACGTGTTCGCAATTCCAACGCTGGCACCGCAGTGCCCGGACCAAAACTGCCAGATCATGGAAAGAGGGGTACTCCTGATTTCCATTGCCGCTTTTGGCAATTCCGGACAATTCTTGTCCCCGGAGTTGCAATGGCTCTAAAAAAAAATTACAGAGATTTCAGTTGCGGAATTTCAAATTTGCGTGTAACCTGTTAGAAATTCGATCAAAACTGCAATTTAACGTAATTCAGCAGGCACGCACCCCGTCATTTTCATATGGCTACAGAGGAACTTCCGGAACTCATGACCGTCAAGGAGACCGCAGAATACCTGCGGATCCCCTTGCCAACGGTGTACTATCTCGTTCAGCGGGGGCAGCTCCCGGCCATCCAGATCGGCGGGAGGTGGCGAATCAAGAGAAGCCTGCTCGACCGCGATGTGTTGCGCAACGAAGGGGGGGGACAGCCGACGGTGCTGGTGGTGGACGACGATCCGGCGCTGCAACAACTGTTCAAACAATTCCTGAAGAAGGCCGGGTTCGGGCGCATCGTGGTGGGAACGGGACAGGAGGCGCTCCAATTCGCCGAGAAACAAACATTCGATCTGGTTTTCCTGGATTTGAAGCTGCCGGACATGCCGGGAGACGAGGTGTACAAGGGGCTGAAGGCAGCCCATCCCGATATACCCATCGTGATCATCACAGGCTATCCGGACAGCGAAGTTTTGAGCCGTATTCTGTCCCTTGGATCCGTCACCGTAATCCAGAAGCCGCTCGAATTCGAACAACTGAATCGCACCGTGCGGCAGCTCGGTCACAAGGGGGCTGTCCTGGAAACCTGACGGCCTGTCCGCTGTTTCATCCTGTCCCGGAGGGTTTCCGGGATTCGGGTTTTGGCAAAAATCCCCCGTCAATCCCCTGTGACAATGCGGGATTTTGCTGACCGGAACTTTTCGCTGATCAGACAGATTCGAGCCACGGCTCGAGGTCGCGCCGCGCTCCGGCAGTGAAGTCGACTCCCAGGCCAGGCGCCGGCTGAAGCCGGACTTCGTGCTGGCGGTGGTGGCAGACGAGCACGAACGGTGTGGTTCCGGCGTGGCCCGCCAAAAGCTCCCGCAACCGGCGGATGTCGTCCTTGGAAGAGGCTTCGGAGATGTGCAGTTCGATGACTGGCGGCGGGGCGGAAGCAGAGGCGGAAGCGGCGGCCGTCGCGGACTGGCCGCCGCGGCGGTTCCGCGAGTCGCCGTCGGTTCCCGCGGCGGTCGCCGGCGCGGCTTTCCGGGAGCCTCGGCCGGCCCGCGGTTTGGCCAACTCCTTGACGTCGATCACGCTGAGGCGGCGGGCGTCGGTGCGGTCGTCGTGTTCGACGCGGGCGGCGAGTTCGACGACGGCGCCTTTCCGCAACAAGCCGGCGGCATGCGCCCGGTCGTATGTCTTCCCGAGAACCATGGTTTCCAGGCTGGCGGTAAAGTCCTCGACGCGCAGAATGGCGAAGGGATTGCCGCTGGTCTTGCTGAACCTCTGCTCCACGTCCTGAACGAGCACGCCGAAACTGTAGCGCGGCCCTTCCCACCAGCCTTCCTTCCCCCTGCGCGCCATCTCCAGGTCGTCGATCTGCGCGAGCCTCGAGTAAGTGTCGCTTTCGAGCGCCTCGCGCCACGGTTCGAGCGGGTGGCCGCTGACGTAAAACCCGAGCAGTTCTTTCTCGTCGGCGAGCCGGCGGTCCTGCGGCCACGGCTCGACGCCCTCCCCGGCGGAGTCGCCCTGGGCCGTGTGCGCCGGCGGAGCGGCGGCCAGATCCATCATGTCGAACAGGCTCCCCTGCCCCGCTTCGCGATCTTTCTGGGCGCTGGAGGCGGACGCGATCACGGCATCGACCCGCGCGAACATCGACGCACGCTCCTCGCCGGTGAAGTCGAAAGCGCCGGACCGGATCAGGCTCTCCAGAACACGCTTGTTGCACGACCGCCCGTCCAGCCGCGTCGCGAAATCCTCGGGCGACTTGAACGGCCCGTGCGCATCCCGCTCGGCGAGCGCCAGGCGCATCGGCCCTTCGCCGACGTTCTTGATGGCCGCCAGCCCGTAGCGGATAGCGCGCCGGCCGTTGGTGCGCTCGGGCTGGAAGACGAGGCCGCTCTTGTTCACGTCGGGCGGCAGAATGCGGATCTTCAGCGCGGCGCAGTCCGAGGTGAACACCGCAATCTTGTCCGTATTGCTGATTTCGTTGCTCAGCACGGCCGCCATGAATTCCACCGGATAGTTCGCCTTGAGATACGCCGTCTGGTACGTAAGCAGCCCGTACGCGGCTGAGTGCGACTTGTTGAAGCCGTACTGCGCGAACTTCTCGAGCAGGTCGAAAATCGCGTGCGCCCGCTTCTCGGGTATGTTGTTGGCCGCCACGCAGCCGGCCACGAAATGGGCTCGCTCTTTGGCCATCTTCTCCGCGTCCTTCTTGCCCATCGCCCGGCGCAGCATGTCGGCCTGCCCCAGGCTGTACCCGGCCAGCCGGTTCGCCGCCTGCTGCACCTGCTCCTGATACACGAGGATCCCGTATGTCTCGCGGCTCACCTCCTCCAGCAACGGGTGCAGGTACTCCACTTTCTGCCGCCCCTTCTTCCGGTCGATGAAATCACCGATGAATTGCATCGGGCCCGGGCGGTAAAGCGCGATCAAGGCAATGATGTGCTCGATGGTCTCGACGCCGAAGTTCTTGCACGTCGTCATCATCCCGCCGGATTCGAGCTGGAAAACGGCGGTCGTCATCCCGCGGCTCAACAACTCGTACGTGCGCCGGTCGTCCATCGGCGCCTTCCGAATATCGAAGTCCGGCTCGCGCTCGCGGATCAGCCGGACCGCATCGTCGATGACCGTGAGCGTTTTCAGCCCGAGGAAATCCATCTTCAGCATGCCCAGATCCGTCAGCGGGCCCATGGCATACTGGGTGACGACCTCGTCCTCGTTGCCGCGGGTCAGCGGAACGTACACATCGAGGTCGGTCGAGCCGATGACGATGCCGGCGGCATGCACGCCGGTCCCGCGCGTCAGGCCTTCAAGCTTGGTCGCGTATTGCCAAAGCTCGGCGGCGGAGGCCTCGTTTCCGATGGCGGCGGCCAGTTCCGGGTTTTTCGCGCGGGCATCCTTGAGCGTGATGTTCAGCTCGTTCGGAATCATCTTGGCGATGCGGTCGGCGTCCCCGTAACTCCAGCCGAGCACGCGGCCGACATCGCGAATCACCGATTTCGCGCCAAGCGTGCCGAACGTCACGATGTGGCTGACCGCGCGCTCGCCGTACTTGCGCCGCACGTAGTCGATGACCTCGCCTCGGCGCGACTGGCAGAAATCGACATCGATGTCGGGCGGGCTCACGCGCTCGGGATTGAGGAAGCGCTCGAAGAGCAGGTTGAACGGCAGCGGGTCGAGATCGGTGATGCCCAGGCAATACGCCGCGAGCGAACCGGCCGCCGAGCCGCGGCCGGGCCCGACCGGGATGCCCTGCTCCTTGGCCCACCGGATGAAATCCCACACGATAAGGAAGTACGAGAGGTACTGCATCTTCTCGAGGACCGAGATTTCGTAGTCGAGCCGCGCGCGCAGGGATTGGTCGCCGGTGGCGCGCTCCGCTCCGTAGCGGGCAACCAGGCCCTCATGGCAGATGCGCCGGAAATACTCTTCGCGCGGAGTGCCGTCGGGCGATCCGAACCGGGGGTACTTCGCCGTGCTCGTCGAGTCCAACTGAAGCTCCAGGCCGCATTTCTCGGCGATTTCCAGCGTCGCGTCACAGGCCTCGGGCGCCTCGCGGAAAAGGAGGCGCATTTCCTCCGCGGACTTGAAATAGACATTCTCGGAGTAGCGGAGGCGGTTTTCCTGGTTGCGCTGCGAGCCGGTGCCAATGCAGATCATCACGTCGTGCGCCTCGTGGTCGTCGCGGTTCAGGAAATGCACGTCGTTCGCGGCCACCGCGCGGATGCCGAACTCGCGCGCGAACGCCAGAAGCTGGCGGTTGCACTTGAGCTGCGCCTCCAGGCCGTGGTCGTGGATCTCCAGGTAATAATCCTCCCCGAATGTCTCGCGATACCAGGCCACCGACTCGCGCGCTTTCTCGATCTGGTCCTGCTGGATAAATTCGTTGACCTCGCCGGCCAGGCAGCCGGACAGGCAGATGAGCCCCTTCCGGAATGCGCGCAGGTCTTCGCGATCGGTGCGCGGCTTATAGTACTGGCCGTCGAGGTGGGCGCGGGAGACGAGTTTGACGAGGTTCGAGTACCCGGTCTCGTCGGCCGCGAGCAGCGTGAGGTGGTTCGAGTGGCGGCGGCCGGGCACCTCCTTGCGCTTCGTTTTCTCCTCCGGCGCCACGTACACCTCGCACCCGATGATCGGCTTCACCCCGGCCTTCTTCGCCGCCACGTAAAACCCGATCGCGCCAAACAGATTGCCATGGTCCGTCATCGCCACCGCCGGCATCCCGAACTCGCGCGCCCGCTCCGCCACCTCCCCCGCCCGAACCATCCCGTCGAGCAGTGAATACTCCGTGTGCAAATGCAGGTGAACAAACGAATCAGCCATCGCCACGCACCGTAGACGGCGCTCGGCCCCCGGCAAGATCCTCCACCACGAACTCTGAATGGCAGTGAATTCCATCACGGGGCAGTTTCTCGTCATTGGCGTTCATTGGCGGTTAAAGAAATCAGGTTCACTCGAGGAAACCAAGGCCTGAGCAACTCATCAGCCGTGGACGGGGCGGTTCCGGCAGGATGACGGGCATTCCACGTTGCGGAAACCGTCCGGACCGCCACGTTGGCCGCTTTCCCGCCACACGTTTGTCCAGTTTGATGGTTTTTTTCCCCACGCTTCAATTCCACCGGTTCCCGTGGCTGATCCTGCCTTTGGTCGCCCTGTTCGCCGCACCCGGCAGCCACGCCGGAGAAAACCAACGCGGGTATTCCGCCGGTGATTCCCCGCCCGCACGCCTCACGCTCGACGCCACCCTCGACCGCGTCATCGCCACCGACCAGACGGTCGCCATCGCCGACTACGAGGTGCGCAAGGCCGCCGTCGATCAGATCCGCGCCTGGACGCGCGTGATGCCGAGCCTGAGCGTGGGGGCCGACGCCACCTGGCGCGGATCCCGCCGGAAGGATGAAGTGGAAGTTTTCCAGGGAGGCGACAGCCAGACAGATCCGCTGGGCGCGGGAAGCGCCGGCACCACGCTCGGCCGCGTCGTCCGCCAGTCGCGCTGGTCGAGTTCAAGCTCGGACCAGCAGTCGCTCGGGTTGAATTTTAACCAGCCGATCCTCGATCTGACGCTCGGCCCGGCCCGCCGCGCCAGCGCGCTCGACCGCCGGATCAGTGAATGGCAACTGCGCCAGCGCCTGCGCGAAGTCCTCTTCGGCGTGACCGCCCTCTACTTCGAGATCCTCAAGCAGCAGAGCCTCATCATCGAAAACACCAAAACCCTCGGCCTCACCAGCCAGCAGGTCGAACAGGCGCGCGCCCGCTTCGAAGCCCAGGAAATCATCCAGGCCGATGTCCTCCAGTCACGCGTCGATGACGAGCGCGCCCGCCGCGCCGTCATGCTCGCCACCAACCGCCGGGACCTCGCCCGCACACGCCTCGCCATCACCCTGAACTACCCGTCCGGGTCCACCTTCGAGGTCGTCGAACCGGCCCGCGGCCGCCTGGCCTTCAAAGATCTGTCAGATGCCGTCGCCACCGCGCTGCCGCGCCGCGAAGACATCCGCATCGCCGATCTCGCCGCCCGCCGCACCGACGTCGAGCGCGATGGCATCAAAGCCCGCTTCGCCCCCACCCTCGACTTCCAGTTCAGCAGAGATGCCGCCGTGGGATCCGAATTCGACCAGACACGCGGCTGGACCGCCGGCCTCTCGCTCAATTGGTCGCTCATCGACCGCGGCACCCGCCTGCTCGACCTCCAGACCAACGCCCTCCAGCGCCACCAGGACGACCTGCGCTTCAGCGACACCACACGCACCATGGCCGATCAGGTCGCCGCCGCCTGGTATGCCATTGATGAATTGCGCAAGACCGCCGCCAGCCTCGAAGCGGAACGCGAAGCCGCCGAGGCCGCCTACCCGGTCCAGCAGGGGAAATACCGCGCCGGCATCGCCACCAACATCGAAGTCCAGTCGGCCATCCGCGACCTGGCCCGCGTGCGCGCCGAGGCCGTCATCAATGCCTACGACCTCGAGGTCGCCTACCGCGAACTCGAAAACGTCCTCGCCCTCTACCAGGACGAACGAGTCGAAACCGCCATGACCCAGCTCCTCCCCGCCGCCGAGCCGCGTCTCCTCCCGTCCCCCGCCCGCCCGCCCGCCTCCGCCGCGACGCCGGTCGCGCGTTGAACACCGCCGCGCAGCGCGCGAACGGACTGCCCGCCGGTGACGCTGTCCGGGCCGACACTGTCGATCAAGGCAACACGGGCTTCCAGCCTGTGCCGCCTCCAGGCAGAAGCAATGGGGACTCCCGTGATTTGTCGACTCCCGTGATTTGTCTGTCCCTCTGCGGGGAGGCGGCAATTCCCGACTTGTTCAGCGGACAATCGGTCGCGTCAGAGGGCGAAGGCGCGCTCGATCACAACCCCCAGGCCGGCGAATGCCAAACCGGCGAACCGGACGTCGCCCGCACGCCACCGCCTGTCTGGAGTTCCATCCAACGATCCCACCCAACGGTATCGGCAGCCGACACGCGGATCCCGAGGCAAATTATGATAAACACGGGAAGTTTTGTTTATACATCAAATACCATTTTTGTCTTAAATAGCGGAAATTGTGGAAAATTATTTGATCCTCGCTATGGTGACAGTCAGTTTATAGATGCCCCGGGAACCGCTCGCGTGCCCGGAGGTCACGCCACACCCACAGGCCCGCTTCCATGCGGTTTTTGAAAATGCCCGCTCCAGAACTCTGGCATGAAAGCGAAGCTCCGGGGTGGGACGCGAGCCTCCGGGCGCGTCAGCGGTTGC
>CAZYHO010000058.1:0-15188 GCA_964647495.1 uncultured Akkermansia sp.
GGGTCCCAAGCCGTCCACGAGTTCTGCCGCACATACGTATAGAGATTGGGGCCGTCGATGAACCCTGCGAGGTCGCGGGTGAGGAAGACGCCGGTTTCGAGGTCTCGGTAGCGGAAGCCTTCGTTCAGGAGGCCCGTGGGGTCTTCTTCTTTGGTGTTGGCGCGCTGGCGGTCGGGATTGGATCCGCTTGTTGTCCCGTTGACGCGATTTCCATCGCCTCGATACATAGTGGAGAATGTCGACCCTTGGGAATTGTTGAATTGGGCGATGACGTCACCTCTGGCGTTGTATGAATTGAAGGAAGACAGCCATGCGCCGCCGTTCTTCCGCCGGGAATACAGCAATCCGCCGACGCCGCCGCCGAGATCCGATCCACGCATGAACACGGCGCGGGGTACGGCCGTGCTCGCAGAAAAAGTGGGGGCGGTGCCGACGGCGAATTCCTGAACACTGGTGCCTCCCGAGTATATCAGGACCGCGGCTTCCGCGGCCGTCTGTCCATTGTCGCGGCGCCAGATGCGCCGCGTCCGGTAATCATAAGCATACCAGTGGCTGCCGCTGCCCACGATGGCCGCCTGCACAAGGCGGTTGAGACTGTCGAAGTGGTAGTTCACCGCAAGGGCGCCATTCACGGATTTGGAAGTGCGGTTGCCCGTCCCGTCGTGCGGGAAAGTCGTCGTCTGCGGCGGCACCACCAGCGCGTACCGCGCGATCGCCACGGCGTCGGTGCCGCCAAACCAGAGCCCGCCCTCAACCGCCACAGCCACCGCAATCCGCAACCGGACGATCACCGTGACCTGGACCGCTTCCGGTTCCGGACACGCCGCCTCAGACCGCGGCGCAAGTGGCTCACACGACGGCGGCACGATCGCTGATGCCGGCAGTCCGGCCAGCAGCAGCCACCACGCCGCCACCAACCAGAGCAACGCCTGGACGGAATGCGGATGACAGCGACCGGCCACGGAGGGGACACTACCGGGCTCGCCGGAGCGGAAAAGAGGAAATCCGCTGTCCATTGCGGATGGACCTTCCGTCACCGGCTCCGCGGCCTGGCCATCGATTCCGGCTCTCCCGCCGGTACGCCAACGGAATGGCTGCGCCTCAAGAGTGCATTTTGAAACCAGAGGTGTGCGAGACTGAAGCGCATAGAGTGAAGGCAATTCGCCCTTCTGCGCCTTCGCGAGAGCCCAATCGCGAAGCCTGTGCGGGAAGTCTCTCGCGAAGAACGCGAAGGCCCAGTCCCTTCCTTTAGCCGCTTCCGGTGGCTAAAGGAAGGGCGCATTTGCCTTTCACCACATCTCGCAGCTCAGACCGTCGATGCGCTTGTAATGCTCGTCGGTGGTGGCCACCGTAAGGCCCCACTGCATCGCACAGGCGGCGATCCACATGTCGTTATGCGGGATGGGCTGGCCCGCGGCGGCGAGTTGTGCGTTGATCCTGCCATAGTGGGCTGCGGTTTCGTCATCAACGATGATGAGGGTGATCCCCGCGATGAACGCCTCGATCTGGGCGAGGTTCTTTGCGGGATGCGCCGAACGATGCGCGCCGGCGCAAAGCTCGCCCAGCGCAATGCTTGGCAGGTAGAGCGTGGAGAACGTCTCAAGACGCGCGCTGATCTTCCCGCCCTGGCGGAAGTGGCGGATCACCACGCTGCTGTCGAGCAGGCGTGAGGCGTCACTCATTGGCATCGATGCGGTCGGCGGTTTCGCGCACGGCGCGTTCAAAATCCTCACCCGCTTCACCGCTCATGCATGCGGCGGTGGCGCGGATGGCCTCGCGCTGGCGGCTCGCGCTCCCGGCGGACGGGTGCAAGGCGTGGATATAACGGGAGACCTCCACCAGCTTGGGGGCGGGCAGTTCGCGCAGGTCGCGCACGATGGATTCAAGAACGGCGGTCATGGGGGGACATTACAGTTCCGCGGCGTGTTTTTCAACCCCGCTCCTGGCTCGTGGACCCCGTCCCCGCCCAGTGGGATCGCTCATCGGTCCTCCACCAACTCGCCACGCTCCAATCCACCGTCTTCCTCGCCAGTTCGCCCCAAGCCCACCCCATCGCCATTCAGAAAATCGCACGCCTCCGCCTGCGCCTCATGGAAATCGACAGGGCATCCAAACGCCCAACCACCCTCTCCTCCCTCACACCCCTTCTCCTCCTCCTTCTCCTCCACCAAGCACCTCGCCCCGCTCTCCCCCACATCAAATCCCGCGCCTCTCGTCGGCTTTCATAACCTGTCACGCCAGCAGAAAACCGGGGGTGGCCTTGCAACGGTCGGAGGTCGCAGGACTTCGGTTCACAATCGCAAAACAGCCGCCACGAAAACAATGGTTAATGCGGACGGCTACCGCGAAGCGTTTGTAATTGCATTGTTAAGTGTTCCGATTGATTGCATCGCTCCGATCTTAGTCCAATCCATTCTGGATTAAGGCTTTTTATCTTCAACCACAGTGCCTCAAAACGTGTATCAGGCTTGCTTTCAATGAGACTTGTCCTATAGCGAAATAATCCCCTAAGACAACCAAGCAATTCTGGTTTTAAGCCACTGATCGTTTCATCACTCCAGACTAATCCGCCGCTCATTATATCATAAAAAGGCTTCGCATCCCTATCATATTTTGATTGTGGCAAAACAGACGAGAGTTCCGAAATATTATTCTCTGTTATCATAAGAAGGAAATTATTGCGTTTTTTCGACTGGCACGTCGATTTCAAACCGTGGAGCTACTCCACCATCGGTTTGCTTTACCGTTCCTCCGAAGATTTTACCTCCAGACTGAGATTTCCTACCGATATCTATCGCAAGATCCTCGTCGATTATATATCCCGTATCAACCTTGGCCGATTTTGCCCCCGCATCCTCTACATGCGATTTGACTTTTTTCACGAACCCTAAAAGGCTCAATTTATCCACATAATCAACATTTACCCTTGCAACGCCATTCTCGATCACAACGAATGCCGAGGAATTGCCATGCCTGATCACAGTAGCAGTTTCCGCCTGCGCTACGACACTTACCGTTCTTGCCGAAGCTGTCGCAGGCACAGCGAGAGGTGCCGCAACATCGGCACCCGCCCCAGCACGAGCACGGAACAGCTTCGACAACGCACCGCCCGTGTAAAGAGTTCCGGCGAACTCGCCCAGCTTCTCCGGGTCACGCAGAGTTTCATTGGCCGCCTGCTTGATGTTCTCAAGCGTCTGGGCTGGATTCTTCGCCGCATCAATGAGCTGACCTGGCAGCTTCGGGAGGTTCTCGATTCCGTCTTTGAGCGCCCTCGGCGTGTTTGCCAGCCCCTTGAGCACCTTGCGGTCATACTCCTTCATCGCCGCCCGAACCTCTGGCGTTTGCATTCCCGCTTCGTCCTGGAAGAACGCGGCATCGTTCAAACCATCCGGGTCAAACCGGCTCCAGGGATTCTGAGCCGCATAAGTGTACAGATTGGGGCCGTCGATGAACCCTGCGGGATCGCGGGTGAGGAAGACACCGGTTTCGAGGTCGCGGTAGCGGAAGCCTTCGTTCAGGAGGCCGGTGGGGTCTTCTTCTTTGGTGTTGGCGCGCTGGCGGTCCGGACTGGAGCCTGAGGTGGTTGAGGCGATGCGACCGTCGGCCTGGTAGACGCTCGCCCAGGTTTCTGCCGGCGCGCCTGATGGGATCGTCTGGGAATCGTCCGTTTGTCCGATAACGTCGCCGCGGGCGTTGTACGCGTAGATTTTCGGTTTCCAGACGCCGGCGCCGTTCTTGCGCAGGCTGTAGAGGAGCCCACCGACACCACCGCCCCGGTCGCTGCCGCGGGCGTACATGACCGTCGGGGACGTCACCGGCCCGTTGAAGAGCGAGGAGCCGCTCAGTTGTGCGCCGCCCAACAGAAACTCCTGGACGCTGGTGCCGCCTGCGAAAGAAACGACAGATCCTTGAATACGATATGGGGGTCTGTCCCCATAACTCCCCCAAGTGTACGCGTGCTTCGCGTCGCCAGTGCGGTTGCCCGTTCCGTCGTGCGTGAAATTCGTCGTCTGCGGCGGCACCACCAGCGCATACCGCGCGATGGCCACGGCGTCGGTACCGCCAAGCCAGATCCCGCCATCGAGCAGCACCGCGATCCGCAGCCGGGCGATCGCGGCGACGTGGACTACTTCTGGTTCCGGACACGCCGCCTCAGCATACGGCCCACGCAACGCACCCGGCTCAAGCGACGGCGGCACCACCGCCGATGCCGGCAGCCCCAGCAACAGCAACCAGACCGCCACCAACCAGAGCAACGCCTGGATGGAATGCGGATGAGAGCGTCCAGCCACGGAGAGGACGCTACCGCGTCCGACGTAGCAGAAAAGCGGAAATCGGAGCACGGGGCACAGGATGCGTACAAGCACGTCGGAAAGGGATGGATGAGCCGTCCCTCTGCCCACCTTCACAACCACCTGTCCATTCGTGCTCTTCGTGCTCTTCGTGGTCAAAAATGCCGACAGACTTGAACCACGAATTTCACGAATTTCACGAAGGCTATCGGTACGCAGGACAGCGCGGCCTTCCGTGGGTACTGGGAACAATAGCGCTTCCCCGATCGGCCAGGCTATCCGTGCCATCCGCGCAATCCGTGGTTGAAAAATCAGGGCACAGGTCCGCCAACGAACCTGGCAACAGATCGCAGCCGGAGGAACCGCGGATTACGCGGATTGACGCGGATGGGAAGGCCGGCGGAAAGCCAGAGGTCAGGGGTAGCCCGCGAAACACGCTAAACACACGAAAGAATGGAAAGAGAATTTTCGTGTGTTTAGTGTGTTTCGCGGGCATAAAACTGCGATCTTTCATCATCGGTCAAAGTCGCGCGTCTCAGTGGTTTCCGAAACCCGGGCGGGCTGAAAAAGGCAGGAAGGACGGGCTGGGCTGATCACGACAGGACTGGATGTGGGCGGCCCGGGTCTTGGCGCGTCTGGACCGATACAAGAGCGGCCATGTCGCCTTCGTTTGCGGCCCGTTGCTCAAGAAGCTTCTTCCGACTTTGGCATCGATCCCGCAATGGCATGGCTATTGCGGTTGGTTGCCACTATAGTCGTGTAAAACCCTTGTCCAAAGTCGACTCTCGCTCGTCCAGCACCGAGATTGATTCCGTTTGCACCAATCGATTCAGCCCCAACCTTGGATGTGCCGTGATAGAAGCTGATCAGGTCGTCTCCTCCCCCCTTTCCGGCAAAGGCGCAGTGGCCAAAATCGCTGTTTTCCCCCATTGCCGGGCCGCTCAGCGAAAAAAGCAGCGTCAGCAGCAACAAAATCAGTCTCGTCATAGCGTCAGTTCATGGAATGGGCAATCGTAGTTGAAGTTCAAGGATCAGCCACGCGGGGCGCAGGAAACGAATCGGGAGTTGGTGTGGGCTTTCGCTTCAATCCAAAAATTTTGACACTGCCTTCTCCCGTGAGCGAGTTTATTCTCGCCTGGCTGATCACCTTCGCATCCTGCGGTGTCTCACCGGTAACGTAGAGTTCGAACACCCGACTTTCGCCCTCAAAGAAGACGCCAAGCGTCATCAGTGGACGATACTCCTCTGGTATCTCGTATCGCTCCAACGCCGCAAAGGTCATCTTGCGAGCGATCTCCTGAAGTTCCTCTAATTTCTTTGGTTTCATCGCGGTAGCCAAGAAGGGTCGATCATATCGCCAACAGGGCTAAAGAGGCTTCGCCCACCAAAAGGATCAAGGATTGCGCTACGCTGGTTGCTGAACGGAGCGAGCACTGCCCTGTCTGCTGCCGACGAACGTAGAATCCCGTCTGGATGAGTATGCGCTGACCATCGCCAACCTTGAGCAGACAGGGCTTCTGCTTGGGCTGGTGTGACAGGAACGGTTCCGGGACTCCCCCTCATAATCATCCGGCGTCCCCCCGTTGTGAACATTGCAAACTCATCGCCTGTGGCTGCCGACAAAGCGGCGAGGTCGTTGTGCCCGAATCCCCGCTTGGGAATAATGGTGCTCGAGCCATAGCCTTCTAGGCGTGCCAACACGCCAGCTTGTGAGGGACTCAAATCAGCCGCTCCCGAAGCGATCGCACGCAGGCCACCACCGGGACTGGAGATCATTCCACTCTTTGCGGCAATAGTGGAAAGGCCAAAATCGTTGTTCGTCCCTATTGCCGGACCGCTCAGCGAAAAAAGCAGCGTCAGCAGCAAGAAAACTAGCCTCGTCATAGCGTCAGTTCATGGATTGCGAAAATCGTAGTTGAAGTTCACTTAGGCAATCTTCCTGCAATCAAGCGATTCACGATTGGAGACAGCAAATACTGCACAAAGTAACCTGTTATCGGCAGCCCAACGACAGCCACTACGGTAAGTTGCCAAATCGCACTCCACCCGATCACTTGATGAGCGAACACTATCAGCCCTGTCCAAACGGCCACTACTAAAAATAGATTTACGATTGAACAGATTGTCGTTTTTTTCATGGCGTAGGAAGTGGAATTGATTGGCCTTCACCTACTATTCTTGTCCAGCGGGGCAGAAAAGGCGTTCGAGTGATGCTTTCAATTTCAGGAGTCGCTCGAAGCGGTATTCTGACGTTTGCACCCGGATTCACTCCCCATCCAACAGGACTAAAATAGCGCTGGAAGAAGTTGGGCGTGGGAGTTGTTCCGGTGTATACGCCGGCACCGCCCAACCCTCGCTGAGTAGCTAAAATTTCACCACTGCCTACAATTCCACGGCCACCTGTCTGATTTGTGAAATGGAAAAGATAACCGTCGGCATTTCCTGCATTGAAGCTGCGAATTTGAGCAAATGCCTCACTGCGGCTGAGGCCTTGTCGTTGAAGAGCCTGAACTTCCAACCGTGTATTCCCAAAGAAACTGGCAGGCGTCTTTGCGGCAGGAGTCATTCTTGCCAGTTTCAGAGCGCGGAGGGCGAAGAAGAGTTCGGCGCCTTTCATGGCGGCACTGGCCGTTTCCGGCGATATGCCGGCGGCGACGAGCAATTCCTGGGCGCTATAGCCGCCAGCCATGACTCCTCCGGCGATGGCCCCTTGTCTGGCAAGGAATGCGGCGCCGGCTTTGAGGCCCTGAGAGGCAATGACCCTGCCAGTAGCCACGCCCAGACCGCCGACACCGCTCGCAAGCAGGATTCCGGAGCTGGTCGTTTCAGTAACGGACAGCGCGGTACAGGTTCTCTCCAGCGCGACGATCTGCGTGTCAAAGGTGCTCGAAAGGCCCGTATCGAGGCACATGAGATGACGAAGCGTGCCCTCACCCGGCGCCATGCCGGCAACCAGAAGTGGAAAGGTTCCCAACTCTGCTGCCAGCTTTTCGTCAACCCCCCGCCAGCTCATGAACCAACCCTCGTCGATAAAACTTTTGAGTTCGTTCCGGCCCATTTCCAGCGATCCCAGGTAACTCTGGTAGCTGGACTCAATCGCCTCCACAGAGGATAGCAGGTCATCCTCTTCCATTTCGGGCAATGAGGCCAATGCCTGACAAATGCTCGTCAGCAGATCCTGTGCCTCGGTCATGTGGCTTTGGACGGCAACCTTGTCCAGCCCGTCCGGATCGATGTTATTCACCGGATCTTCGCGGCAGTAGGAATACGGATTAAAGCTGCCCGCCTCGCCGAGCGGGTCACGGGAGAGCCAGCGTCTGGTGGGCGGGTCGTAGTAGCGGTAGCCGAAGTAGATGAGGCCGGATTCGGGGTCGCGGTATTTCGATTGCCAGCCGAACGGGCAGAGGGCGGTATTGCCTTCCGAGGAAACGGTGTTGCCCCAGGCGTCGTAGGTCCATTTGGCCAGGGTGGCCTTGGTGGCGCTGTCGAGGAGGGCGACGATGTTGCCCAGTCCGTCGGTGACCGGCAGGTACGTTTTGCTGTTTGAGGGGTTGTCGGCGACATCGTGAATGGCGATCAGCCCGCCGATGCCGCCGGCGCCGCCGACGGTCTGTGAAAGGTCGAGGCCCCAGACGAAGAACTTCCGTTTGATGGGGCCGGCATCGATCTGGGTTTCCTCGACGACCGGCAGCCAGCCGTCGTACACCCACCTGGTGACGGTAGTGCGATTGGTCGTGACGGCGCCCACCAGCACGGTGTCCTGCACCGTCTTCATGATGCGCCGACCCCGGGCGTCACAGACACAGGTGACGTTCACCGGGCCACCGCTCACCGCGGCGTACGACGAGTTCCGCGAAAGCGTCGTCATCCGCCCGCGCGGATCCCAGGTGTACGCGTGCTTCGCGTCGCCAGCCCGGTTGCCCGCTCCGTCGTGCGGAAATGTCGTCGTCTGCGGCGGTACTACCAGCGCGTACCGCGCGATCGCCACGGCGTCGGTGCCATTCGTGCCGGCGCCCGCCTTGCGGCCTTCGACGACGACCGGCACGCTGCGCCAGGTGCTGGCGGGGGGAATGCTCCAGTTCGCCTGGAACGATCCTCCCGGGCTCACCGCCAGCGGCACGGCGTGCGCGGGATCGGGATAGAGCGTGGCATTGGCCCACAACCGCACCGTCGATCCCGTGGCCACCTTCCCCGACACATGGCACTCCTGTGAATTGGTCCGTGAAGTGAGTTGATTGAGGGAATTCGCACCACCGCCGGGATTGCCCATGAGGTCCCAGTTCGCCTGGAACTCGTAAGGAGTCGTCCAGGACACGCCATCGGAGGTGGATTCCAGGCGGCCATCGGAGGTGTAACCATGGTAAAGATTTGGAATATGTGAGCCATTTCGCTCAAATATGAGACCCGCCAGGTTATAAAAATACGAGTGTGAGAATGTCTCGACGCCCGAGCCATTCGTGATCGAACTGCCGATGCGGAGCCGCCCGGTATGCGAAGGGGTGTTTGTCGTGACCACTCCGTTGCGCCGAAACATGTGGACGACGGAAGTGCCCGGCATATAGCTATAGGTCGATGGGCTCCCCGCTGCCAGCGTGGAAGAGGATCCGGCGGCGCTGGAAGTCACGTTCAGCACCCTGCCGAAGGAATCGCGAAAAAACTCCGTCGTACACAATACATTGGAGCCGTGATGGATCTTGACTCCCGCATACAGACCTTCCTGCCCTTCCGGGCCTTCCGGCGTATACAGCCGCTCCACCTTATATCCGGTCAGGCCGGCGCTCCCGGCGGTGTGCTGCTCTGTATGAAGCTGTCCCTTGAGCCATTTCAGGGTGACGCTGTCATGGGGATTGGAGATCGTCTTGGGCAGGCCGATCTTGTAATACGCCTGGGAGGAGCTATAAGTCTCGTTCTGCCAGCTCGAGGAGATGGTCCGGTCGTAGGGATCGTGAACCAGCGTGCATTCGCGCGTTCCGCCGCCTGCGGGATTCGGAACGCGGAAGCTTGCAATCGATCCATCGTCATTGCATGTGACCGAGTACCCGCTTCCGGAAGCGAAATTGCGCTCCAGCAGATGCCCCCGCGGCCCGGTTTTGTATGTGACCGAGGAGCCTCCGTCCGGTGTGAGCGTGGTGTCAAGTTTCAGCCCCGTGGGGGTGGTGGTCAGATTTCCGTCGTCCTCGCCGAAGGCCTGTACCCGGCTTGGAAACCCCTGCGCGTCCTTTTCATGGACCGTTGTCTGAGGCGTGTAATCATTGGTAATCGTGGTCCGCTCACGTCCGGCAGGATAGGTATAGTCGGTGTAGGTGCTCAGGCCGGGACCAAGCACATGCGAAAGCCTGCCCTGTCCATTAAAGCCTCCGGAGAATCCGCTGAGCGACGGCAGATTGAGCTGAAAGGTCGCGGGTTCGAGCAGGGAATCTCTTCCGATCTGAAGCGTAGCTGTCTTGCCGTCCGGCAAGCCGGAGCGCGTCACGTTGGAGAGCCGGGAATCCGTGTATTCCTCCTGACTGGAATAGCCGTATAAACCGGTGGTATTCACGCGCATCTTGATGTCCGGTGGCAGCCCGGGATAATGAAGCTCGCTCGAAGACTTCGTGGCAGGCGCGCCCCAGGTGGTGTTCACCGTAGTTTTTCTCAGCGAGGGAATGTGCTTCGTAAACGCGACAGTCGTGGTGACGTCGGCGCCGCCCGCGCTGTCATCGTCAATCTCCTTTTTCCAAACGAGCCCATCTCCCTCCCATAGCTGAATTAATCGGAACTCGAGGGGCAGCCCGGGAGCGTATTTACGCACCTGAACGGTCTGCCTGTCAGGAGATACCATCATGACTCTCCCAGGATACGTGCCGGTGGGGCTCGTATAGTGGCTTATACTCTCCGAGGGATAATAAAAGTGGGTGGCTACCGGGATGGCGGTGCCGTTCGGATTCGGGCGTTCGATCCTGACGACTCGATCGCGATGATCGTAATATGTCTTCGTCACCGGGCCGCCGGAACCACCCACAGTTTCCGTCACCACCAGTCTCAAGAGACCCTCCCAATCAGCAAAGCTGCGCGAGCCGGAGGCCGCCCGGCTGCCGGCGCCGGCGGTGATCGAGGCCGCCGAGCCGTCGTTTGCGCGGTTTACTGTGCGCGAGCGATTGCCGCCCGCGGCCGTCTCGGTGGTCAAAGTGCCCACGCCTATACCCGTGGCCTGATAGGAGAAACCGGTCCCCTGGTTGCTCGACTGCCTGAGCAGCGTGCCGAAAGCGTCGGTCGCCGTCGTCACGATTCTTGACGGGCCAGTCACGCCAAACTGGATTTTGACAGCGCGCGTGAGTTGATCATACAGCAGCGATTCTGTGATGCCAGTGCTGGATCCGGACTTGACGACATTGCCGTGAATGTCGCGTTCGTTGATCGTCCTGGTGATATTGTCCGGCCCCTTGACCGTATGCACCTGTCCCGCCCAGGAACCCGTGGGATGAGTGGTAAGGTTCACCACACCCCCATCCAATTGGGTGTACTGCAGCGGCTGCCCGAACGCATCCGTGCCTCCGCTGCTCGTGCAGGAAAACATCGTCGCACCAGTGGGCAAGGCCGTACTGGAGAACGGTGTGATGCAATTCCTCCCGTATGATGCCAGCAGCTTGCCGCTGCCATTGAACTTCCGAACCTCGGCCATGCCTTGCGAAAGCCCCCAGGCTCCGCGGTACGAGACCATGTGCGGCAGATTATCGACAAGCAGATACGCGTGCCCGGTCTGAAACCCGTCAGCCTCGGTGACCAGCACGGGCACCCAGTTCGGTGAGCCATTCGCGCCGCCGGGCGAAAGGACAACATCGAGTATCTTGTCAGCGTCACCAGAAGAACCGTTCACCCACACTTCGTAGGAATCGAGCGTCGTGGCGTACTTGACTGTTTCGATTTTAAAGATATCGCCTTCCACAATCGCGCCCTTGTTGCGCAGATCTGTTTTATCGATCAGAAAATGATAACCGGGCGCTTCGCTTGTACTTCGTACTGTCGCCAGATTCTTGGCGGTGTTGAATGAGCGTGTGAATTGCGTCAGGCGGCCGTTGTTGTCGTAGTCCCATTGGGCGTTATGAAGCTCCCATCCGGGGCTTTGTGAAATTAGAATTTCCTTTGACTTGGTCTGTGTGATGACATTCGGCGGATAAGTTATTGAATGGAAACCATGGTCGTTGATGACAGATTGGAATTGGCTATATGTGTTATCGATCCTGCGCACAGGATAGTTTCCGGTGACTGGATGCGCGTCAATGCGCTCCACAATGCGTTCAGCAGGAAGCGGAGGCATGAGAATACCGCCGGTTGAGTAGCTTACGTCGGCGTCGTAAACAAGCTTCAGAGAATTCTCGCTCCCGAGGACGTGCCGACGCTGGTGGATCGTATGGCGAAAGCCATTGGAGTGAGGCGCCCCCGTGTCTGTGCGGAATTGCGATATCGGCACGTACTTCTCCTCGTAGTCTTCGGCGGAGGCTCCCTCTGGACGCAAAGTCAATGAGTGCGTATTGTTTTGAGCCAGGGAAAAGTCCCATTGCCGCGCGTTGCCTGAAACGCCGGCGGCTTCGACGACACGGAGGCTGCCTTTATGCGTAGGGAAGCTACTGGCTGAGGCCGTCGGATTGGAAATGGTCAGGGTGCGGAACGGGGCGCCTGGATTTCCGTTTGCGATGGGCCTAAATGTCAAGGTGTAGCGGTAATCGTGGCCGCCAGCGAAAGAAACCTCAACCTCCAACTGCGAACCCCGAACCTTCTTCAACCGGAGGTTATCCCAGGCGCTGGCGTAATTCTCATAAGACCCCCATCCTGCGGTTGCGGCCGCAGAGGAATTATAAGCCAATTGGGTCGGGGGTTCCTGATATTCGAATATAAAATCCGATCTTGGGCCGACGAATTTCGGACCGCCGAAGCCGAGCGGATCGAGCAGACTGTTGCTCTCATGGAGCGCAACGATGAGCCTTCCTGTTCCGGCGGCAGGGCCGATGCCGACTCCGAGATCTATCTCCAGCAACGGATGCTCAATAGCCATTCGGAAACTGCCCGGCGAGGAAGCAATCGAGTTCCATCGAGCGTCGGGCACGAGCAGATCCTCGTCATCGAATTCCGGTTCAGCGATCAATACCAGAATTCGAGCTATTTTGAATTGAGGATGGCCTGGAACGAACCCCATGATGGTCATCGCCGAAGTCGATTCACCGCTAGCCGACCATGTTCCGGCTATTGAAAGATCAGCGGGGGATGCAAGTCCCAGATCATCACTCAAGGCCCAAGGTGTTGAAAGTGCGGTGCTGGGCGGATCGCCAGGCTCGCCGAAAACAGTGTTTGGACCCGAAGCACTGGAACCTGACGCAAGCTGGACTGCCTTCCAGCCGCGTTTCAGCATGGTATGCGGTGTGACATTGGAGGGAAACCAATCGTCACCCGCCCAGGCTTTGAAATTCAGATCCAGCCACTGAAAGCCGCCAGAGGCTGGCGGGGGGAAATCAGGCTGAGTGTGAATGGTCAGGCGTGTAGCATATTGAGTTCGGAATGGACCCACCGTGGGGTCGACGATGTATGTACTGTCGTGATCGGGGACTTCTGGTGGGGGAGGATGGTGATGCACGCTCTTGAAGATAAATGGTTCGCCTTGTTTCTGCTTGTGCTCATACCCCATAAGCACGGCCCATGGAATGTCAGGATGATATCGCGTCGCTCGGGATGTGAAAAGTTGATTGCCTGCACCGAACCCAGGCTGAACACCGAAGTTCACATTGGATGTATCAGAACGGAATGGAGGTGGGAGCTTCAATATTGCTCCGCCCAGATACTGATTGTCCCACTCCAGTTGAAAAGAAACATCAGATTGTACAGCAGATGGTCCAATAGCCTGGCATCGCCATGGAAGTTGCTTTAAGCACCTGACACGCTGCGCGAGGATTGCGAGAACGGAGTGATAGTTATCCTGATTCGGAATGGGGGGATCAGGCAGGTCGTCATATGTGAACGTGCGGAATTGCGCTGGAGTGGAAGACAATGTGTTATTCCCACTTGCCCTATCAAGGTTCATGTACTGCGGCCGCAGCTCACTAAAGTGTTCGGAGGCAAGGCGAAGGAGGTAGATTTTCTGGGCGAATGTGAGTCCAGCTGCCTCAATTTGAGAAGCGCTCGGAAAGGGGGGGAGCATCGGCGCCTGGGCATCACCGGAAATGTGCCAATCGATCAAACTCATCGGCGGAGCCGGCCACGGATCCGGATGAGTGACAATTGTGAGCTGTTCAACTGCGAGCCGGCGTTGCTGGACGGCACGGAGCACGGCGTCCAATGTCTGGCCGCAGGCCATTTGAACTGTGGCGAGGAGGATGAGCCATATGGCGATGGGAGTTTTTTTCATGGAATTGCGGAGGCTGTTGGGATAGAGGGGGAAGGGCGGGAGCGTTGCGAACAGATGACGACTATTGGTCGAAGCGCATGAAGACGACCAACTGTACGGCCGGGTGGTCGGGGACGCGAATGTTGCGGGCGAGGGTGACTTCCTGAGAGTCGGTCAGGCCATCGGCATCGGTGTCGGAACTTGTCGGATTGGATCCGAGGCTGAGTTCCTGGGCGTTGGTCAAGCCGTCGGCGTCGGAATCGGTGTTTCCGTTGGCCGTGGTGAGATTGTTGAAGTAGGACTTTTCCCACCAGTCCTTGAGGCCGTCGGAATCCTGGTCGCGCGTGAGGAAGGCGGCATTGAGGTGGAAGTTGAATATACGCTTGACCTGTCCGAGATTGGCCGGGGCGCAGTTTTCAGGATGGACGGTACCTGTCCAGGGGTACGGTTGGGTGGGCGTGCCCCAATAATCCTCGCCACTCCCTTGCCAGTTGAAGCCGATCTGGGCTAAGCGGTCGTAGAATGCCTTGCCGACGCTCTTGAGTTGGCCGACGGTCAGCGGTGCGAAATTCTCGCTGTTATTGAATTTGGTGGCGTTGCGGACACCGACACCCGCACCCCCCCCCTGCGCCAAGGTGAGTTCGAGGTATTGGCGCGCCTGGGAGGCGACGTGCTTGAATTGACCGACGTTTGCGGGCGCCCAATTTTCGTTGTCTTGTGGCGCACCGCTGAAGATTGTCGTCGCGGGGTCGCTCCACCAGGCCGGATCGGCGAGGCCTGTGGATGGGGCGGCCAGGAGCATCAGGAGAGAGGCGAGAAGGGGATGAGAGGATTTCATTGTGCAAGCGGGATTTGGTGAAGAGCGTGAAGAATGAGGCGGCCCGGTTCGGGGGATCATTGGGCCTCGAACCCGCCCATGCTGATGCCGCCTTTGGGGGGGACGCGCTGGATATCGGCGGTGCCGAGGATGACGGTGGTGGTGGTGGCGGGGGTAGTTGTGCCGGCGGTACCGATGGTGAGTTTTGAGGCGGTGTTTTTGAGCGGGATTTTGACATCGCCGCTGTTGAGGACTTCGAGGGCGTTGCGGCGGTTGGAGCCCGAGGTGCCATAGCCGACGAGGAAGCGGGCATTGGAGGTCAGTTCATTATAGGAGCCGACGACAAGGGAACTCTCGTTGTTCGCCTGGAGGTAATCGCCTACGGCGAGGGCGTTTGAGACGTTGATGGTGTTGCCCGTGCCGATGGCGACGCTGCGATAATAGGCAGGGATCACGTTGGTGTATCCGAAGGTTCCCCAATAGGTGATCGTCAAGTTGCCGCCATCGACGGCGTAAAGCGCGAGAGGGATGGAGGCGCCGAGGGCGGCAAGGCCGATGAGTTTGAGGTGGCGGCTGATTTTCATGGTGGCGGGGTGGCTGAATCGGAATCGGAATCGGAATCGGAATCGGAGGGCGCGAAATCGCCGGATGTGGCGAGAGCGGTGAGGTCGTCGATTTTGCGGCGGAGCTGGCGGAGGGAATCGGTGTGGAGGAGGCGGGCGAG
>CAZYHO010000059.1:0-12818 GCA_964647495.1 uncultured Akkermansia sp.
CCTCACCTTCCTGCGATTTCGAGGCGTGAGCGCAGGGTGGTCCAGCGGCGGCGGGAGTCGGCGCGGCGGACGGCGTGCTGGAGGGCGGCTTTGGCGCCGACGAGGACGACGAGTTTCCGGCCGCGGGTGAGGCCGGTGTAGAGGAGGTTTCGCTGGAGCATCATGTAGTGCTGTGTGCTGACCGGGATGACGACGGCGGGGAACTCGCTGCCCTGGCTTTTGTGGATGGTGATGGCGTAGGCGAGGCGCAGTTCGTCCAGCTCGCCTGACTCGTAGGAGGCGGTGCGTCCGTCTTCGAAAACGACGTCGACCCTGAGCGGGCTCGACTCGATGCCGCCGATGCGGCCGATGTCGCCGTTGAAGACGTCTTTGTCGTAGTTGTTGCGGGTCTGGATGACCTTGTCGCCGACGCGGTAGAGTGTGCCGAAGGACTCGGCTTCGAGCGTGAACTCGCCCGGTTGATTCAGGGCTTCCTGGAGGGCGGTGTTGAGGGCGGTGGCGCCGAGCAGGCCGCGATTCATCGGCGTGAGCACCTGGACATCGCGTCGGGAATCCAGTCCGAACCGCTGCGGAATGCGTTCGCGGATGACCTGGACCAGGGCCGCCGCGATCTCCTCGGGCGACTCGCGCTCGATAAAATAAAAATCGCTGACACTGCCATCGGCGGGCGGATCGAGATCGGGCACGAGGCCCGCGTTGACCGCGTGGGCGGCGGTGACGATCCGGCTGGTGCGGGCCTGGCGAAAGATCTCGGTGAGGCGGGCCACGGCCACCGCTTTGCTCGCGATGATGTCGGCGAGGACGCGGCCCGGGCCGACGGACGGGAGCTGATCGACGTCACCGACGAGCAGCAGATGCGCGCCGACCGGCAGCGCCTTGAGGAAATGCCAGAGGAGGGCGGCATCGATCATGGAGGCCTCGTCGAGCACGAAAAGGGTTCCCTTGAGCGGGCGGTCGGCGTCGCGCCCCCATCCCTTGGCGGGCTGGTATTCGAGCAGCCGGTGGAGCGTCCTGGCCTCCTCGCCGGTCGATTCGCTGAGGCGCTTGGCGGCGCGTCCGGTGGGCGCGGCCAGAACCGCCTCCACGCCTTTCGCCTGGAGGATGAGGAGGATCGAATTGAGGATGGTCGTTTTCCCGACGCCGGGGCCGCCGGTGATGACGAGAAAGCGGTTGGTGAGCGCCTGGCGGACGGCGGCTTTTTGTCCCTCGGCCAACTGTTTCCCGGTCTTCTGCTCCACCCAGGCCAGGGCGCGATCGATGACGATCGGCGGATACTCCGGCGGCCGGCCGGCGAGGTTGAGCAGGCGCGCCGCCGACTGCGCTTCGGCCGCCAGCAGATGCGGGAGAAAGATCAGATCGTCACCGTCGACCACCTCGCGCATCAATTCCGCCCTGCCCAGCAGATCGTCGAGCGCCGGCTGCAGCCGCGCGGCGTCAAATGGCGAGTCCGCTTCCCCGAGGAGCCGCCCGGCCTCGTCGACGAGCGTCTCCGCGGGCAAGGCGCAATGGCCATCGTCGGTCGCCTTGAGCAGCACGTGCTGCAAGCCGGCGCGGAGGCGCGGCATGGCGTCCCTGGCGATCCCGAGGCGCGCGGCGATTTCGTCCGCGGTTTTGAACCCGATGCCCCACACCTCGTCGGCGAGCCGGTACGGGTTGTCGCGGATCATCGTGATGGCGGCGTCGCCGTATCGTTTGTAAATCCGGACCGCCCGCGCCGTGCTCACGCCGTGCGCGTGCAGAAACACCATGATCTCGCGCACCGCCTTCTGCTTCTCCCACGATTCCTTTATCTCGGCGCGCCGCTTCTTCCCGATGCCATCGACGTCCAGCAGCCGCCCGGACTGGTGCTCGATCACGTCGAATACACGCTCGCCGAATTTCTCCACCAGGCGCTCCGCGTACACGGGCCCGATCCCGTCGATCAACCCGCTGCCCAGGTAGCGTTTGATGCCTTCGAGCGAGGACGGCGCCGTCGTCGTGATGCCGGCGGCCGCAAACTGGCGGCCGTAATTCGGGTCGTTCACCCACTGGCCGATCGCCTCCAGTCGCTCGCCCGGCTGCACGACCGCCACCGTCCCCTTGACGGTGACGGGCTCGACGCGGCCTTTCACCGCCACCTTGAGGATCGCGAAGCCGTTCTCCTCGTTGTGGAATGTGATGCGTTCGACGGTGCCGGTCAGCGTGTCGGTCGGTGTGGGCGGGATCATGCCAGGGAAACAGGAACGTGGCATACCTACCGCGAACTTTCACCGCGGCGAGCCGAAGCCAGCAGAGCGGCCACCGCGCGGTAGACGGCGGCGGGGTTTTGGCGGCGTTCCTGTTCGCCCTGGGCGACGAGATCGCGCGCGGCGGCGACGGTGGCCTCGCCGACGCGCCGGCGGACGAACGGGCTTTTGGCCCACTCCGTGAAACAGGCGCGGAGCAGGCGGCGCGGCGGGATCGTCTGGCGCAGGAGGTTGGAGAAACCCGAGGAGCCGCCGGCTCCGATCAGCGGTTGTTCGACCGACTCGGCCACGCTGGGGTGAGGCGGGACCAGGCTGGCGCCGGCGCGCCACGCGAACAGGGCGAGCACCACCGCGGCGCCCGCGAAAAACCCGAGCAGCCGATAGCGGCGCACCAGGCTCATGACCCCGGGCGCGCTCATCGTGCCGTGAAGCGTTTCGTCGAAGACCAGCCGCGGCTCGCGCGCCAGCAGCCAGAGCAGGAACCCTGGTTTCGGCGCGCGCCACAGCGCCTCGTTCGACAGGAAAATGCTGTCGCTGAGCAGCGTCAGCGAGCCGTCGCCGAAAGCGCGCCGCACGATGACAGGCTCGCCGTCGATGGCCGCGAGCGGTTCCCACGCCGGGCCCAGATCGGCCCAGCGCCAGACGCTGAACCACCTCGGTATTTCCCACGCGCCGCCGGCCCCCAGCGGCCGCGCCTTCCATCCGTCCTCGGGAGCGCGGTCGGGATCGACGTCCGGCACAAACCGGAATCCCCAGCGCTCGCCCGCGGACGCCATCTCCTCTTCCTCGGCGGAATCCGAACGCCCGCGCCGCCCACCCAGCGGCGGCGACGAGAACGGCCCGTCACTCGGTTTCCACGGATCCGCCATCGGTTCTTTCCTCCAGGACCAGTACGGAATGGAGCGCGAATCGAGCGCCGCCACCACATGCACGCCGCCGCGCATCAGGCGCTCGAAACTCTCGAAATTCTTTATCGTGTCCTCGCTGAAAAACTCCTGCCCCACCCCTGCGAACATGAGCGTCGTGCCCGGCCGCCCCTTCATGCGCCCGAGCGGAAGTGTGTTCCGTTCGACCGACGGGCTCCCCAGCTTCTCGAACGAGTCGAAGAGAGCGCGCGCGCCCATCGGCCCGGCGTTGAAGGTGGAATAGGCCGGATACATTTCTCCGGCACGGAACCGCATGCCGACCAGCCGCCACAGACCGGCGGCGAAGAGCACGAGCACCACGATCGCGGCCGCCGCCGCCAGCAATCTAGGCCGCCGGGGCACGCGAGTTGAGTCGGTCATGGTTGTCGAGCATTTCCTTTACCCATTCCGGCGCTGCCGGGTGCAGTCCATACCAGGCACGCTCAAAGAGCGCCACGCTGCGCCCGAATACCTCCGGGGCATCGCGCCGCGAGGCCGCCCGATAGCGCAGCTCCGTCAGATAGTCGCGGTTCGATTTGCTGCGGGCGATCACGAGCAGGCCTTGTTCGCCCAAGGCGGCCAGCGTGGCCAGATACACCGCGCGCACGGCCAGGCGCAGGTCTCCGGCCTCCCATTGCATCCGGGCCAGCCGCAGCCAGTCATCGCCGGGCAGCGCACTCGCCAGCGTGTTTTCGTCCGCCAGGTCGGCGCTTGCGCCCTCCACGACCGACGACGCCGGACGGGGCGCCGTCCGGCGTCGCGACATGCGGCGAAAAAGCACGATCGCGCCGACGAGCACCGCGCCCGCAAGCAGGACAAGGAGCACCCGCGACACGCTTCCGGCCGAAGCCCCCTCGCCGCCCGCGCCGGCCGATCCGGGATCCCCTTTCCCCAGCCAGCGGCGCACGAAGCGCTCGACATTGGAGACCCAGTCGTCCACTCGCCGCACCACATCGCGCACCATTTGCAAAGCCCGCCGCAAGGCAGCGAGCACAGAGTTTTCGGCGTTCGCATCCCCGGCCTCGGCCGAAACCGGGAGCCTCCATTGATAATCGCGGGCCTCCAGCGTCTCGCGGATCGCCTGCGCCAGCGGTGCGGCGTCCGGAGTGCCGGCGGCGGCTGGATCGCCGGCCGCCGCGACAACAGCAGCAGCAGGAGCAGTGGCCACAGCATCGGAACCCTGCGGCGACGGCCCACCCGGCGCTTCCTCCGCGGCCGCGGGGAGCATGGCCAAAGACAGCCCGGCGAGCAGCAGGGCGGCAGCAGCGTGCTGTGTCCGCTGTCGTGCCGCGTGCAGCCGGGCGAGCAGGTCGTCGCCGGTGCGGCGCGACACGTCATGGAACGTACGCAGCACGTAAAAGACACGGATGTAAGGGCTGATCACCATCCAGGCCACGCTCACGGTGACCGCCAGATACAGCGAATTGAACGCCGTGGCGAGCGGATTGAGCGTGAATTGGCTTTCCACGCCGGTCAGGATCTTCAGCAAAAACGGGAGGAGCAGCCCGAGCACGAAGACAGCCCCCCAGACCATCCCCCCGAGCACCAGGAACAGAAGCAGGCAGAAGTGATGAGCCAGCGGCTCACGATGCGAGAGCCTGCCGCAGAGACGCACCATCGCCCGCAACGGACGCGGACCGAGGTCGTGCGTGTACGCGAGCACGGTGGCGTGGTGAAAAAACGAGAACACCCAGGCGAACGGTATCAGCAATTGCATCGCAACCGCCACGGCCGGCAGCGATATCGCGCTGAGCAGGAGCAGCGCGCCCGTCCGGCGAAACCACTGGCCCGCGCCCAACTCCGGCAGCCCGCCGTCCGGCACCAGCCGATCCCAGAGCGCCCGCGCCATCCGGGCCTGCGCGATTTTCATCCACACGTACGCCAGCGCCAGGATCGCCGCCCACACCGGCGCCGGCAGATCGGGCACGCCGCCGCGGCTCATGTCCGCCCAGAAAAACAACGCGCAGAGCACCATCGGCGCCGCGCCCACGATCCACCACACCACCGCGGAAAATGGCATCGCTCGCAGCAACGCGAACGCCTCGTCCAGTCGTTCCGCCGGACCCGCTTCCCGATCGTCGTCAATCGCCGGAGCACTCATCGCGTGAAGTCCCGCTCAGGGCAGCCACACCACCCCCTCGTGAACAGCCGCCGGAATCCGCCGCAGCACTCCGGCCACCCCGTAAAAAAGCCACCATAACACGACCGCCGCCATCAGCCATTGCAGCGACGCCGCCAGCGGCGCCCGCCGCCACCACGACCGCGCCGTGCCTTCGGCCGCCGCCGACTCCCGTCGCAAACACTCGCCGCACATCAGCCGGCCGCCGTGCTCGACGACGCATTCACGGCAGTACGCCTGCCCGCACGCGCGGCATTTGGCCACCGCCGGACGCCCGGAATGGCGCAGGCATTGAGTGTGGCGTGGAGCGGATGTCATACGTAAATCATGGGCACGTTTTTCAGCAGCGGCGGATCATAGGTCCATGGCCACTTGTCCCGTGGCCTCAGGGCTCGATGCGGCCACCGTGGACGCCTCACCCGCGGCGCCCGCGGGAGCGACGCCGATACCGTCGGGTGCCGCGGCGCCGCCCGGGTGGCTCTGCGCCGCCGCCAGCGCGGGGCCGAGGGCCTCCATGACGCGCGCGGCCACCCGCAGCCGCCGCACCGGCCTCAAGCGCTCGATGCGCGTCGCGGTGTGCACCTGGAAAAGGCAGGTCGGTCCGAGCGCCAGATTGACGGCGAAAAGCCCCAGGCTGACGAGGAACCCCAGGCTCGCGGGGGCGGCGAGCATGCCCCAAAGCACCTGGAAATCATCGTCCGATGCGTCGATCGCCTGCCACCACGCCAGGCCGGCGATGATCGCCGCGATGGCGGCCACCGTTCCGTAGACGACGTTGAGAACCAGGCCGGTCCGCGTCTTCGCGACGGCCAGCGAGCGGATCCGTTCGAGGTCGAAGCGGATGTAATCCTGCGAAAACGGCATGAGAATGCCCGCCCCCCGCACATACAGCAGATCCTTCGGCCCCAGCCACAGGCTGGAAACACTGAAGAGCCCGCGGGCCAGCCGCACATGGTCATCAAAACGTGTTTTCATGGCTCGTCAGATGATCCGGTTTCGCCGGCCGTTTCCGTCCCCTCGCCGACCGGAGTGCCCGGCTCGGAAACCACGGCGCCTTGTGATGTTTCGTCCCGCATGCGATCGATCACCCGTCCGGCCTGGATCGCGGTATAAGCAACGTACCCGATGCCTCCCACCACGGAAGTCAGCAGCACCAGCGCCAGGCTGCCCGCCAGGATCGAGCGAAACGGGCCGCGGGGCGGCAATCCGCGCGGCGTGTGCCAGTGCCGGATCACGAGATAGAGCGCAACCGGCGATGCCAGGACCGAGAAAAACACGCCGTAAAACGGGATAATCAGGATCGGCAGCAGCAGCAGCCCCAGCGCCATGTTGTCGTATATCAACGCCCGCGCCTGAAACCGCGGCGCCGCCTGCAGTTCGCGGCGCGCGTGCAGGCACCCCAGGCACAGCGATTCGCCGAACCACTTCGCCTCGCACGCCGGGCACGTGAAGCACCCGCACGCATCGCACACGCCGGTGGCCGCCCGGTTCGTGCACGAGAAACATGACGCCTCCCCCTCCACCACGGCCTGGGGCCGGGCGTCCGCTCCCGCGTCCCGATCCAGCGCCGGCCACCCGACCGCCTTCACCAGGCGCCGGCATCCGGCGCAGAAGACGGCTTCTTCCGCGCCGCGTGTGGTCAGGACGATCGGCAGGGAGCAGATCGGGCACGGAATCATGGCTCAGACCGGGTTCTTTCTCACGACCACCGTCCGCGCCAGCTTGTCATGCAGCGCCTGCTTCTTGCGTGTCCAGCCGGCCATGTAGTACCCGAAACCGCCTCCCACCATCCAGAGCATCGCGATGATCAAGCCGGCCACAAACACCGCCGGCATCACGTCCCCGCCCTTGTCCCCGGCGGCGAATGTCCCGACGCCCCCCACCAGCCCGAGGATCATCGCCGCATACACCGGCACCGCCCAGACCAGCATCGTGACGATCTTCGCGCCAAACCGGCCGAGCGCGTGCAGGTACCCCACCGGTTCGCCACTGAGCCGGGCCACCCGCCCGCCGATCGCCATCTTCCCGACCGTGGCCCCCCATTTCCCGACCATCCAGGTCTCGTACGCGAGCGAAATCAGAAACCCTCCGACCATGGCCCCGACGTAGGCCATCACCATCACAGGGCTCATCGATTGCAACTCCGACAACGGATCCTTCGGCGTCGTCGAAAACCCCTCGTTCATCGCCTGCTTGAACGAAAGGTAATAATAAGGGGAGGCAACGAGCATGTTCGGGACGATCAGGACGAACCAGTCGATGATCATGCCCAGCGCGCGCCACCAGAATCCCATGTACTGGATTTCGCCCACTCCCGCCATCCGGGCCACCGGCGCCCCCTCCCGCAAGGACTGCAGAAAGGCGTCCTTGTGCTCGAGCGCCACCCAGCGGTCACCGTACTTCACCATCAGCGAGATCGGCCGCGTCGCGCCGGAATACGCGCAGACAGCCACCTCCTCCGCGACCGGCGCCCCGGCCACACCCGAGGCCGCACGCACGGATGGCGCCACGGTCGACCACGGCTCCCAGTTCGCCATGCCGACCTTCCAGACCAGTGTGGGCGGCGGCAGATGGCCGGACGCTTCCATTGCCAGCAGCTCGGGGCCGCTGACCGGTCCCCGCTGCTCGTTGTTCTGGGCGTAATACCAAACGGCTTCCATAATGCGCACAAACTGGTGAAGTGCCCGCAGACTCGCGGGCTGCCCGAGTTAAGGATGCCCCAGGCACTTTGTCACCGCCCAATTCACGCCTCACGCCTCACGCCTCCCCCCGATCAGCGGCAAGCCCGGCGCGGCTGGCGCGTGGTGGCGGGATCAGGGGCTCAAAGGGACTTCGCCATGCGATTTGAGGTTCCCGGGCAGGGCGGCGCGTCCCGCCCGCCGTATCCGGCGTCTCGCCGGATACATCGTGCTCGAGCGGCTGGACTTCCAGCCAGAACGAACCGGCAGCCACAACCAGCAACAAAACCAGCCCGGCCAACAGCAGAATAGCCGCACTCGCGGAGAAAACCCGCCGGGGAGCCACGGACGCTTGCGGCGGTGTCCTCATCGCCTTTCAGGCTACGCTTTCCGCACGGAGGATCAACCGCGAGCATCCGCACGGGATCAATGGATCAATGGGATCCGGCCCCCCCGCCGCGAATATGGGGACAGGCAATCTGCTGTCCCGGGAACCGCTTGCGCGCCCGGAGGATCACGCCCCATCCGGATAACCGAATACCAAGGCTTCCGCGATCAGGCGAAGACGTCTTCGAGGATCACGGCGTCGAGCACGCGATCGCTCCAGTGTTCGAGATCGCTGGCGGAACCGCCTTCGAGGCGTTTTTCCACCCAGGCGGGCAGCTCCCCGAAACGATGCTGCAACTGGCGGCGCAAAATGCGGATTTCCTCTTCGCGCTGGCCTATTTGACGGCCTTCCTGATGGCCTTCCTGATGGCCTTTGCGCCGACCTTTTGCGATCCCGGCTCGTTCGATGCTGGTGACGTATGGCATTTCCTTCTCCTTTTCATAAACTACAGCTTCTCTTGGAAAGCAACTTCCAATTCATCGGGGAGGACCATGATCCAGTCGATGAACCGGTAGAGTTGCCGGACGTCTTTTGGTGTGAAACCGCGGTTGTAGAGGTTCTGGGTCAGCCGCCATTTGGCACGCAGACGCGATTCCGGTTTGCCGCGTGTTGCCTGCGTCTCCAGATGCGCCGCGATGAGCACGGCGGCCGGGTCGCCGGGGGCTTCTCAGCATCGCACTGGAACCGCCGAAATCAATGCGGAATCGAGGGAGCATGCCGCGACAGGGTGCAGGACAAAAAAGTTACCGCCCTCAGACAGAACCAATTCGTGTCCTTCGAGCCCTTCGTGGTCAAAAATTCGACCGTTGAGGAGATGGTGCCACGACGGAGGGTGAACGACGGAGGTGAACCACTCAGGGCGACAAAGAATTCGCGCAACGCCAGGTGGCGGCGATGGACCGTTTCCTTTCCCGGGCTGGAGACGATCCTCTCATGGGGCCAGGGTTGCGACAGCGCCGGGAAGAATTCGCCCGGCGGGCGGCCGAGTGCCCCGCGGCGCCCGCGACACCGCGGGCGGTGTTCTTTTTCACCGGCGACCCGGTCGAAGGCAGCCAGGGCATCGAAATCGAGTTTGTGACGTCCCAAATCCGGGGCGAAGCCGGCATCGGTGCGTCTCAGGCCGGTTCGGCGGGCGGGGTGTCCGGGGGAGGGACATCGGCGGGCGCGGTGGTCGAGGTCGCGGCGGTTGAGGCGGCAACGGTGTCGGGGGTGGCAGCGCGTGAGCGGCGTTTCCATGGCTGCATGAGGACGACGTAGAAGACCGGCGTCATGAGCAGGCCGAAGAGGGTGACGCCGATCATGCCGGAGAAGACGGCGGTTCCCATGGCGCGGCGCATTTCCGCGCCCGCGCCGGTGCTCACGACGAGCGGCCAGACGCCGGCGATGAAGGCGATGGACGTCATGAGGATCGGGCGGAGGCGCAGCCGCGCGGCGGTCAGCGCGGCCATGGCGGGCGACATGCCGGCGTGCTGTTTCTCGCGGGCGAACTCGACGATGAGGATGGCATTTTTGCAGGCCAGTCCGACGAGCACGATGAGGCCGATCTGCGTGAAGATATTGTTGTCGCCGCCGGTGAGGCGCACGCCGACGAGTGCGCTGAGCAGGCACATCGGGACGATGAGGATGATGGCGAGCGGCAGGCGCAGGCTTTCGAACTGCGCGGCCAGCACGAGGAAGACGAGCAGGAGGCAGAGCGGGTAGATCACGTAGGCCGTGTTGCCGGCGAGGATTTTCTGGTAGGTGAGATCGGTCCACTCGAACCGTATCCCGCGCGGCAGTGACTCGGCGAGTCGCGCCATGGCGGCCTCGGCTTCGCCCGAGCTGACACCGGGCGCGCCCTGGCCGTTGATCTCGGCGGACGGATAGGCGTTGTAGTGCTGCACACGGTCCGGCCCGAAACTGTCACCCACCGTGACGAGCGAACTGATGGGCACCATCTCGCCCGTCGTGCTGCGGACGCGCAGCTTGCCGATGTCCTCGCGCTTGCGCCGGAATTCGCCGTCTGCCTGCACGACGACCTGGTACGTTCGGCCGAAGCGGTTGAAGTCGTTCACGTAGAGCGAGCCGAGGTAAATCTGCAGCGTCGAGAAGATTTCCTGGATCGAGACCTGCTGCGACTTCGCCTTGACGCGGTCGACGTCGGCCTGCAACTGCGGCACGTTCAGCTCGAAACTTGAAAAGATGCCGGCGAGCCTGGGGTCCTGGCGCGCCTTGGCCATCAGCTCCTGCGCCGCCTCGTACAGCGCGGCATACCCGAGGCTGGCGCGGTCCTGGATCTGCATCTTGAACCCCCCGATGGTGCCGAGTCCGTTGACGGGCGGCGGCTGGAAGACGAGTGCCAGCGCGTCGCCGAATTCCATGAAGTATTTCTGCTGAAGCGATTCCTGAATCGCCTTGCCGCTCAGATCCGGCGTGCGGCGGTCCTCGAAATCGTCGAGGCCGATGAATACGATGCCCGCGTTCGAGCTGACGCTGAAACCGGCGATCGACAGGCCTGGAAAGCCGATGGCGTCTTTCACGCCCGGGTGGGCCAGGCTGATTTCAGACATCCGTTTGAGCACGGCGTCGGTCCGCTCGAGCGACGCGGCGTTGGGCAATTGCGCGAACGCGACGAGGTACTGCTTGTCCTGCACCGGCACGAACCCCTCGGGAACGGTATCAAACTGCTTTTTCGTCAGCCAGATCAGGCCGCCGTAAAGCACGAGCACGATGACAGCGTAACGCACGGCGCGGGCCACGATCCAGCCGTATCCTTCGGCGGCGACCTTGAAGGCGCGGTTGAAGCCGCGGAAGAACCACCCGAGCACGACATCGATGAGCCGCGAAAACCAGTCTTTCCTGGCCCCGTGCGGCTTGAGCAGCACCGCGCAGAGGGCGGGCGAGAGCGTGAGCGAGTTGAAGGCCGAGATAACCGTGCTGATCGCAATGGTGATGGCGAACTGTTTGTAAAACTGGCCGGTCAGGCCGCTGATGAATGCCGTCGGAATGAAGACGGCGCACAGCACGAGCGCCGTCGCGACGATCGGACTCGTCACTTCCTTCATCGCCTGCCGGGTCGCATCCAGCGGCGAAAGGCCGAGTTCGATATTCCGCTCGACGTTTTCGACCACCACGATGGCGTCATCGACCACGATGCCGATCGCCAGGACCAGGCCGAAGAGCGAGAGCGCGTTGATCGAGAACCCGAACGCGTGCATCACGGCGAACGTGCCGATGAGCGAGACCGGCACCGCGGCCAGCGGGATAATCGAGGCGCGCCACGTCTGGAGAAAGATGATGACGACGAGCACGACGAGCAGCACCGCCTCGAGCAGCGTGTGAACGACGGCATCGATCGATTTCCGCACGAAGACGGTCGGGTCGTAGACGATGTCGTAGTCGAGGCCTTCGGGGAAATTCTCCTTCAGTTCGGCCATCGCGCGGCGCACGTTTTCGGAGAGTTCGATGGCGTTGGAGCCGGGGCTTTGGAAGATGGGGATGGCGACGGCCGCCTTGTTGTTGAGCAGCGAGCGCAGCGAGTACTCGCTCGCGCCGAGTTCGACGCGCGCCACATCGCGCAGGTAAACCGGCTGCCCCTGGGCGCCGCTCTTCAGGATGATGTCACCGAACTCCTCCTCGGTCACCAGGCGGCCACGGGCGTTGATGGTCAGCGTGAGATCGGACGGAGAAACCAGCGGTGGCTGGCCCACGCTGCCGGCGGCGACCTGCGCATTCTGCTCCTGGATCGCAGTCACCACGTCGAGCGCGCTGAGGCCACGGGCGGCCGTCTTTTCCGGGTCGAGCCAGATGCGCATCGAGTAGTCCCCGGATCCGAAAAGCTGGACCTGGCCGACACCCGGCAGGCGGGCAAGCTGGTCCTTTATTTGCAGCGTGGCGTAATTGCGGATGTAGACGTCGGAGTACCGGCCATCCGGCGAGAAAAGGTGCACGACCATCGTCAGGTCCGGCGAACTCTTGAGCGTGGTCACACCGATACGGCGCACCTCCTCGGGCAGCTTCGGCAGCGCCTGGTTCACGCGGTTCTGCACTTTGACCTGCGCCTGGTCCAGATCGGTCCCGAGCTTGAACGTCACCGTGAGCGTCATCACTCCGTCGGTGGTCGATTGCGAACTCATGTACAGGCCGTCCTCGATCCCGTTGATGGCCTCCTCGAGCGGCGAGGCCACCGTCGTCGAGATGACATCCGGGCTCGCCCCGGGGTAAATCGCCCGCACGACGATCGTCGGTGGCACAATCTCGGGATACTCGCTGACCGGCAGCAGGCGCATCGAAATGGCTCCCACCACCAGGGTGAGCACCGAGAGCACGGCGGCGAAAATCGGCCGCTGGATGAAGAATTGGCTGAATCCCATGGGCGGCAGTCAGTGGTCTGTGATCGGAAGTCAGAAGTCAGAGATCGGGGGGCAGAGATCAGCGGTCAGGCGCGGCGACTGGTGATCAGTCAGGGAGGAGGCAAGACGGAGGCGCGGGTGGCTCATCGTTGCGCGGTGCCGGAGGCGGCGG
>CAZYHO010000059.1:12918-15148 GCA_964647495.1 uncultured Akkermansia sp.
GGAGGCAAGACGGAGGCGCGGGTGGCTCATCGTTGCGCGGTGCCGGAGGCGGCGGGCGCGGGCGGCAGCGGTGTGACCGGATCGCCCGGGCGGATGAGCTGGAGATTGGAGACGATGACCTTGTCCTCGGCGCTCAGTCCGGCGCGCACGATGCGCCGGCCATCCACGCTTTCGCCGAGGGTAATCGGCCGGTACTCGGCGGTGTTGTTGGCGCCGAGCGTCAGCACGTACTTCTGGTCCTGGTCGGTAATGATGATTTTTTCGTCGACCAGCAACGCGTTATACTCCCGGCTCACCGGCACGCGCACACGGCAGAAGGCGCCACCGACCAGCGCAAGGTCCGCATTCGGCATCAGGCCGCGCACAGCGATGCTGCCGGTGGCGGCGTCGATCCGGTTGTCGAACGACTCGACCCATCCGGTGTGCGGCCATCCTTCTTCGCCCGGGAGCTGGAGCTGGATCGGGATTTTGCCGTCGGCGTTCAGGCTGATCTCGTTCCCGCGGAGCTTGCGCGCGTATTCAAGGTACGTTGCCTCGTCGACCGCGACGTACACATACATCGGATCCACGCTCACCACCGTCGTCAGCAAGGTGGTGAATCCGGCCACACCGCTGACGTAATTGCCTTCGGTGAGCAGCGGCCGGCTCACGCGTCCCGCGATCGGCGACCGAACCTCCGTCACTTCGAGGTCCAGTGCCGCGGTGTCCCGAGCCGCCTCCGCCGCGAGCACGGCGGCCCGGCCTTCCTCGACGCGCGTCTGCCACTGGTCCGCCTCGCTGGCGGAAATCGCTTTTGCCTTCTCCAGCTTGCGGTTCCGCTCCCACTCGCGTTCGGCGTTCGCGAGATTGACGCGCGCCCCGGCCAGTTGGGCTTCCGCACTCGCCAGCGCCGCCCGGTGCCAGCGCGCATCGATCACAAACAGCACATCCCCTTTGTTCACCAACTGCCCTGACGTGAACGCCACGCGCTCCAGATGCCCGGTCACCCGCGGCCGGATCTCCACGCTCTCGACCGCGTCCAGCCGGCCGCTCGCCTCTTTCCACTCCGTCAACAGCCGCTGCTCCGGCGGCGCCACCATCACCGGTGTCGCCGGCGCCCCTCCACCCCCGGCCCCGGCTCCACCCGCCGCCGCGCCACGCCGGCAGCCGCTCAGCGCGCCGCCCGCCATCGCAAGCAGCGCCAGGCCGGACACGGAGAGTGCAAAGAAATGAATATATCGTGACATCATCGGAGTTGACCGGTTGGTTAAGTGGAATCGAAAGGCGCCTCTCAGTCCTCAGCCCTCGGGCGGCAGCGATCACGCGGCGGCCGCGGTTTCGGAGGCGGGGACCCCCAGAATCTCAAAAACCCCCATCCCGATTTCCCGGATGGCGGCCAGATCGTTCTGGATGCGGGCGCGCGTCATCTGGCCCTCGACGTACGAAAGCACGATGCGCGCCTTCGCCGCAGGATTCGGCGCGTGAATGAGCTGACGGGCGTGCGCCTCGGCGATCGCCGACTCCAGATAACGCAGGTGCCGCTCCAGCAATTCGTCGATCTTCTGGCGGATCGGCTCGTTCTGCGTCCCGATCTCGCTGCCCAGGCTGAAAAGCGGGCACCCGACCACCCTGCCCTTCTCCGCCGCCAGCCGCGTCTGCTCCGCCATGCACTCGGCGTGCAGTCGCCGAAATCGATCCAGCGGCGGCACCAGCGGCGAAAAACTCGCGTCCCACTGCGGCTTCCGCGCCTCCCACTCCGCCTCCAGCGCCGCCACCGCCAGCTCTGCCTTCGACGCGAAAAAATGATAAAAACTTCCCTTGTTCACCCCCGCCCGCTGGCAAATCGCCTCGACCCCCGCCGCCCCATAGCTGCTTTCCCAAATCAAACTCGTCGCCGCCTCCAAAAGGCGGTGACGCGTGTCGTGCTGGCGCAGCGGTGGCATGCCCGCCTTCCGTAATCGGTGTTGACCGATCGGTCAAGCGGTTTTTTCGGGGCACGGGGACCTGGTCGGTCAGAGGAGAATGAAAGGTCCTGGGTGCGGGGAACAGGACGTTCGCGCCCAGGTCGTTCGCGCTTCCGTCGCGGGCGTTCTCCGAAAACCGGCGCCTCCCATGGGCCCAGACTCGGGAACCGCTGGCGTGCGCGGAGGCGGCCGCCCCACCGACACGTCCGCTCTCCCGCTTTCCCGTTCCCCGCCTCACCCCATGATCCGCGTGTACGCCTCGCCCTCGTTGAGGTCGACGCGCTCGG
>CAZYHO010000060.1:0-15115 GCA_964647495.1 uncultured Akkermansia sp.
GCTGGTGGCCGGAGTGGCGGCGGCTATTCCAGCCGGGAGAGGCGAGGTAGTTTGCGTCCAATACAGCGCGCCGGTGAGCAAGAGGCCGGCCGCGGCGCCGGCGAGCGCGGAAGTGGTGTGGGTCATGAGCAATGTGGTGAGAAAGCCCGTGCTGGTTCCGCTCGCGGTCGCGGACTTGAGCGCGGTGGTGGTGAGGGTGGCGGCGGAAAGGCCGGCGGGCGCGGGGCGCGCCGCTTCCGCGGTGAGGGCGCTGCCCAGCGCGGCCGCTCCGAGCATGACGCCGCGCCGCGCGAGCAGACCGCGCAGTTTTTCCAGGGCGCGGGCGACTCGTTTTTGCGCGGCATCGGGCGTGATGCGCAAGGCTTCGCCGATGGAGGAGAGGCTGCGGTCTTCGAAAAACCGCAGGATGAGGGCGTCGCGGTCTTTGGCGGAGAGCACGGCCAGCGCCTCGTCCAGGACCGCCGCGAGCGGCAGTGGCTCGGCAGGAGATGACGCGCGGTCCGGTTCTTTCATGGCGTGAAGAGCGGCTTGATGTTCACGGCGGCGGCGGGATTCCTCGGCACGCACGACATCGATGGCCAGGCGCTGGCTTTGCCGGTAGAGCCACCCGCCCAGCACGATGCCCGGCGGCAGGGCGCGGGCGCGTTGCGCAAGCCGGGTGAAGACCTGCTGCGTCACATCCGCCGCCAGATGTGCGTGCGCGCCCAGCCGCCGGGCCGCCGCGGCATGGACGTGCCGGACGTGCCTCTCCACGAGCACGCGAAAGGCGTCTTCGTTTCCCGTGGCGACAAAATCCGCCAGTTCCGGATCCGGTGGTGGCATCGCCGTAGAATCGGAGCAGGCCGCGGCCAATCCGACAAAAAAATCCAATGAGGGACAGGAAAACGCGTTCTCGTCGGCGCGCTCTCACCTGTGGGATGCCCTGAAAACCTCCACCAGATCACCATCGGCCCCCCGCAAGAATACCAGTTCACTCATGGCGTGAGGTGGGAATCCGGCGACGGGCTGCGTCCAGGCTGAGGGCTGATCCCGGGTGATGCTCGCAACAGGCGCGCCGGCGTTCCAACTCCGCCAGTATGGCGCCCGCCCGGTCTCCTTCCCGGTCGTCGTCATGCCAGAGTTCTTCCTCCGGTTCGAGCCTGGATCGAACACAAAAGAATGTGCCCGGGGCCTGCGGTTGATCGGGAATCTCCGCGCCTTGTGAGCGCGGCGCCTCACTTCCGCGGCGCGTCAGGCCGCGGGCCGTGCCGGGAATAGTAACCTTCCTCTTCCGCGGTGAGCGGGCGCTCGATGTTGAATTTCCCCCATTCCTCCCGGGTCAATTTGCGGGTCACCCGCTGGGTCGCGAGGCTGTAGAGCCACCACGGATGGATGTGATGGACGCGGGCCGTGCCATCGCGGCTGGAGGTCACCAGGTAGGCGCCGCCATTGCTGAAACGGGCCTCGATGAGTGTGTCGGTGTGGCCGCGCAGCTCCATCCGCGTGGCATACTCCTGGACTTTGAGGGACGATCCGGGCGAGGTCACCTTCCACAAGCGGGCGATGCCGTCCGCGGCGGAGGTGAGGATCTGCTTGCCATCCGGACTGAACTCCGCGCTGCGTACCGCGATCCCGTGCGGAAGGATGGCAACCAGCTTGCCGGTTTCCGCATCCCAGACGCGGCCGAAGCCGTCGGTGCAGGCGGTCACCACCTGTTTGTCATCCGGGCTGAAGGCGGCGCTCACCACACTGTCGCGGTGGCGGGCATCGGCGGAGAGTTCCGCGGAGGGAAATACCCGCAGCGGTTTTCCGTCCCTCGCATCCCACAGCGTGGCGGTGCGGGCGTCGAAGTCCGCGGTGACCAGGCGCGAGCCGTCGTGGCTGAAACGCGCGTCGTAAAACCTCGCATTGGTGACGTTGCGGATGGCGTCCTCCAGCATCAGGCGATTGAGCACCGCCGGTTTCACGGTGGGCGTGGCTTGATCCCTGAAAAACGAGGTGACCGGCCTCAGGTTCACGCTCGAGAACGCCGGCTCGTCCTTCAACGGGTTCCCGCGCATCACCCGGTTGAGCATGGTCACAATGACGGTGAGAGCCGCGCTTTCGTTGGCGGGGGTCGCGGGGTCCATCACCCGGGCCCGTTCGTCCTCCGTGAAGCATCCGGCCAGAAAACCGGCCACCGGATCCGCCGCCGCGCGCAGCCTTGCGACGAAGGCCTCCTTGTCCGGGAAATGGCCCGGTCCGAACGCTCCCTGGTCCTGGACGATCGCCACCTCGGGGGCGCCGGTGGCGGCGTTCCATATCCAGGCGCTGCCATCGTTTCCGGCCGTGGCGATCCGCGCGCCGTCCGCGCTGTAGCGGGCCTGGTAAACCGTGCCCCCCACCTCCCTGTCGGTCGGGTGCCGGTGGCCTTCGAGCCGGAACAAGGGCCGGCCGGTGATGGCGTTCCAGACGATCGCGGTCTGGTCGCTGCTCGAGGTGACCAGGCGGGCGCCATCCGGGCTGGTGGAAATCGCCCGGATTTCGGAGGTATGACGGAGCGTTTCGTCTTCGAGCGGGTCCCGGTTTTCCAGCGGTTGTTCGGTGAACGCATCCACCACCCGCACCGTGCCATCGCCCGCGCCGGCGTAGAGGATCAGGCGCTCGGGATGACCCTCGGACGCCGGCGTGGCATGCAGGTCCGCCGCCCAACAGACAAACTCGGGTTTGCCGGCCACGGTGGTTTCGCCTCCAGGCGGAATTTTCCACAGACGCGCGGTGGTGTCGCGGCCAGCGGTGGCGATGAAACGGCCGTCCGGGCTCACGGCCACATCCCGGATCCAGCCGCGGTGGCCCCGCTGGCTGCCGGCCAGCCGCAGCAGCTTCACGTTCCCCGCCGCGGGATCGTAGGATCCGGTCTCCGGGTCCGCCGCCGTGCCCAGTTCCCAGAAACGGATCGTCGAATCGTTGCAAACGGTGACCAGCCTCGCGTCATCGATGAACGAGACGCCCATCACGCCGTCCGGATGGCTTTTCGAGGCGAGCTGAACCCCGGTGGCCGCGTCCCACACACGCACCTGCCGGTCGTTTCCCGCCAAGGCAACGAGCGTGCCTGACGGGCTCAGATCGCCGTCGTGAAGGGTTTCAGTGCTGCTGGCGGCGAAGGTCCGGAGCGCGGACCCTCGCTTGAGATCCCAAAGGATGGCGGAGCCGTCGTCCGACGTGGAAAGCAGCTCGGTGCCCTCCGCATTGAAGGCCACGCTGCGGATGCGTTGTCGGTGGTGGTCGGCCCCGGAGCCCAGGGGTGCGGCAATTTCCATACCGGTTTCCGGATCCCAGAGCCGCACGAGGCGGTCGTAGCCGCCGCTGGCCACGATTTTTCCGTCCGGGCTGAAGGCCGCCGTGGTGGTGCGGGACTGGTGGCCGGTGAACGTCACGACGGGCGCGTTGAGCCGCGGCGGCGGATCGGCGGACTGATGCAAGGACTCCACATTCCAGATCATCACCGCCCCGTCGCGACGGTAGCTGCTGGTGACCACGCGGCTCCCATCCGGGCTGAAACGGGCGCTGGACACCGTTTCGTTGCCCGCGGGATCGAGGATGGCGATGGGCTGGCTGGAATTGGCGTCCCACAGCCGGGCGGCGCCGTCCGGACTGGCCGCGCTGGTGAGCAGCCGGCGGCCATCGCGGTCGAAATCCACACTGTAAACCTCGCCGGTGTGGCCCTCGTAGCGCCGGCGGACGAGCGATTCGCGGATGGCGGTGTGAAGCGCCATTTCGATTTCCGTGGGCGCGTCTTCCGCGATCTTTTCATCCGGAAAGGCCGCATAGGCGGATTCGATCGAAAGCAAAAGCGCCAGCTCGGGATCCTGCTGCAGCACATCGATGGCGTTGAGCGCCAGCGCCCGCGCGTTGGCGGCCTGGCGGGCCTTCTCGACCGCCCGCCGCGAGAGCAGCAGCACCACCGAGATCACCGCCAGCACGGTCGTGAGCCCCACCACCACCGCGAACGCCCGCATGGTGTTGCGGATGCGCCGGGCGCGCTGTTTTTCGAGCTCCTCCTGTTCTTTCTTCCGCCGGCGTTCCTCTTTCAGCGCCGCCTCCTCGAGCCGGGCCGCCTCCGCCTCCTCGCGCTGCTGCCGCAGGCCGCGGCTGCGCGTGACCACCCGCGTCAGCACATCGTGGGTCAGCTCGATGTGCGGGATGCCGAGCCGGTCCTCCTTTCTCAGCAACCGGCGCGCCACCAGCGTCTCGATCTCGTCCGCGTCCAACCCGCGATCGACCGCCTCCTCTACCGACACGGCGGTCCGGAAACCCGAGCCCGTGACCAGGCGGTCTTCGATGAAGCGGCGATCGGACGGATCCAGGCCGCGGAGGCTGCGTTCGTAAAAATCCTCGAGGATCTGGTCGCTGGAGCGCTGGACCTGCTCCATCGTGATCGAATCCCGGTGCTCGCGGAGCCGCTGCAGGTTCAGCTCGCTGCAGACGAGGCTCAGCAACGCCGGCTCCACCCGCAACGATTCGAGATCGGTGTCCGGAGCGGGTGTCGGTTCCTTGCCGCAGGGGATTTCCGCCTCATGGGCCGCCGCGACAAAGCGGACGATCCGGAGGGCGACCGCCTCCGAAACCAGCCCTCCGGAAGGCTTGAGCACCACGTCGAGCGCCTGCCCGCCGGTCATGGGCGTGAGCGCGAAGCGGTTGTGCATCACCGACGGCATGTCCTGCGCCAACCGGTCCAGCCACGCCACGTAATCCTCCCGCAGGCTCAGGATCACCTTGTAGTGGCGCTCATTGTAAGCCTGGGGGAGGCGGGCGTCTCCCTCCACCACCGCGTCGCGCACCCGCCGGGGGATCAGGCTTTCCACCACCGCGGCAAGCTCCTCGAACAACGCGCCGGTTCCGGGGCGGTTCCTCCCCAGGGTGAACCACTCCTCGAACTGGTCGAAGACCAGCACCGGTGTGATTGGCTGGTTGCGCGAATCCCAATACATCACCCGGTGGAGGTGTTCCCAAACGTCGTTGTCGCTGCCGGCGAGCGCGTCGTTCAGCACCTCTGTCTCGATGCCCTGGGCGGCGACGGCGTGGGCGATTTCATCCCGGATCTGGCGGCCGTAGGCGCTTTTGCCGCTGTGATCCAGGCGGATCCAGACCGGCAAGAACTGTTCCTCGCGCAGGAGGGGAAACAACCCGGCTTTCAGCAGCGAGGATTTGCCGGTGCCGGAGCGCCCGAACAACACCGTGAGCGCCTCGCGTTTCACCAGCCGCAGCAATCCCGCCGTATCGTCCTCGCGGCCGAAAAAGAGGGCTTGATCCGCCTCGGTGTAGGGCAGCAGGCCGAGCCACGGTTGCGGACCGTCCTCGCCGGCGGCGGTTTGCGGCTTCATACCGTCCTCCTTTCGCGGCGCTGGGCGCGGAGGCGGGTCTTGATGTCCTCCACCAGCTCGTCAATTTTCGCCACGCTGGCGATGTGGAGGGCGCGGAACGCGGGCGGGATCGCTTCGTCTTTCGGCGAGGTGTCGTCCACCACCACAGGAAGGATGAATTTCGCCGTGTCCGCCCGGAAGTCCGCCGCCTCGATCGCCCGCTTCCACTCGAAGCGGTGGAACCAGGGTTGGGGATCGGGGGCAATGGAATGCCTCGAGATCAAGGGGACGAAGGCGAAGCACTTGAAGATATGGTTGGCGATCTTGTCCTTGTAGCGGTCCCCCGGTTCGAGGTCGTTTTCATCGAACCAGGCGTCGATTCCCTCGTCCCGGAACCGCCGGGCGATCGAGCGGGCGATGTCCCGGTCGTTGCTGCGGAAGCTGATGAAAACCGACTCGGGGGGCATTTCTTTGGGCAGGGATTCATCCGATGCCACCCGGCCGCTTGACGGCGGCGTATTTCCGAAACGGGCGATCCAGCGGCGGTGGAGTTCCGCGACGAATTCCACCGCGTCCCCCTGGGTGTAAACGCTGGTCTTCTTACGCTCCAGGAAACCCACCAGGCTGCGGTCCTGCAACGAGAGGTGGTCCGCCAGCACGCCGGGAGAGCCCACGCGGAAGAGATCCTCGCCCTTGGCCGCCACCAGGAAAAACCGGGTCAACCAGCCCGGGAAACTGCAGCCCAGTGTGAGCAGGCGCTTGTCGCGCATCTGGTCGAACAGGTTCTGCGGCCGGAAGTCCCGCGACTGGAGGCGGTGGGCGTACTGGAGGATGTCCTCGTCCGTCACCGCGAAGTCGTTCATCGGATTGAGCGTGCCGAAGAAATGGAAAACGGTGGGCGCGTCATCCGGCTTGAAGTCGTTGGGCAGATCCACCGGTTTCTCCCGCCGGCAGTAGGCGTAGGAGCGGCACCGCGGCTTGCCCGCGAAGCGGACCTCGTTGAGCGCCCGCTCCATCAGCGGGTCGAAGGTGGCCGAAACGAACAGATCGAAATGGGTGATCTCCGCGAGCTGTTTCAGCGCCACTGGCGCCGGCCAATCGGTCTGCTCCATCAATTTGCGGATCATGTAGTAGATGTCTTCCCGTTCGTAGCCGCGGGGATGGCGGGGCTGCTGGGCGAGAAATTCGCTCACCACCTGGTCGAAACCGAAATCCTCGGGAAGGTTCCCCGGATCGAGTTCCAGTTGCTCGATCAACCTGGACGCGAGGTGATGGTGGAGGGTGACGCGATGTGCGTTTCCCGCCACGACGAGCAACTCCGGACCGATCAACGGGATCACCTGCCGGCCCTCGATGTCCTCAAGCAACCGGTCCCAATGTCTTTCTTCCAGATTCATGAGTCTGCCTGGCAATAGACAATCCCGGGCGGCTGATCAAGCTTCCCGCGCAGAAGCGGCGGATCCCGCATCCGGTTCCGGTCGATCGCGAAACCGATGCGGCACGGCCAGTGCTGAATCAGGATGCTCCAGGACACAACCGTCAGCGGGGAGCCGTCCGGGACCGGCGTATGCTCCTCCTGGGAGAATGTCAGGAGTTCCGGGAGCCTGTCGGCGATCATGGCGTGGAACATACGGCAAGCGAGGGCAGCGTCAAACTGGCGGCCAGGAATTGGCGGCTCAATGTCATAAAAGAGGCGGATCAAGTGACCGAACCGGAAAGTTCAAGAACCATGCCCGCGCCATTTCCCTTGAACGCGGCCCATGGTCGTTTGTCCGATGGACAGGCACTCGTTTTGGCAAAACGTGGCCAGGTGAAGCCGTCTCGGGCCGGAAATCCCGATCACACGATCCTGTCGCGAGGCGCCCGCTGACGATGAAATCTTTTCCCCTCATCAAATCGTTGTTGCTCGTGCTGCCGTTGGGGTTTGCCGCGGGATGGATGACTCAGGGCCGTCAGGTGGTTCCGGCGAAACGTTCCGCCGTAGAAGGGCCGAGAGTCCCGGCTTCGCTGGTCGCGCCGCGTCCGCGACACGAGCCCGCGGAATCGAAAACGTCGGAATCGTTGCAGCGGCTGGGCGGCGAGGTGCTGGCTCTGGACGCCGCCGCGGTGCGTGAACGGTTCGAGGCTTTGCTGTCAGGGCAGCGCAAGCCGGAGAAAATGGAAGTGCGATTTCTCATGGCCCGCTGGGCGGAAACGGACCCTGAATCGGCGGTGGGTTTCTTTCAGTCGCTCAAGGAAGACGATCTGCCCGGCGCGACGTGGGGCAAGGCCTTGGAAGACCCCGCGAAAGGACTTCGCAGAGACGCGCTCGGGCATTTTTTCCAGGCCTGGATGGCCTTATCGCCGGACGCGGCGCTGTCCGCGACGCAGCAAGTGCCGGGTTTTCTCCGCGACCAGGCTCTGTCCTCTGCCGTGGCGGGCCTGAAACATGCGGACGCGGCGACCATCCACCGGATATTCCAGGGCGCGTCGCCGGATGGCCGGAGCTGGGACAAGCTGGGAGCGGGGACTGTCCTGCAGTTTCTCGCGGCGAAGGACCTGGCGGCAGTCAAAACGATGGCAGCGGAATTATCCGGAGGCCTGGGCGACGCGGCGGTCAAGGCGGTGGCGGGCCAGTGGGCGAAAACCGATCCTGCCGCCGCCTGGCAGTGGCTGGGCGAGCGCGGGGAAGCCGCCCAGCGGTCTGACGCGGGCGAGGCCGTGCTCAAGCAATGGGCGCAGAGCGATCCACAGGCCGTGGGGCCGCATGTGCTCGTCAAGACTCCGGGCGCCCCGGATCGATTGCGATGGGATGTGGCCACCGCCGCGTTGCGCGCGCTGGCAGTCCAGTCGCCGGAAGCGGCGGCGGCCTTTGCCAGGGCCTGTCTGCCGGCGGAGTTACTCCGTGCGAACATGACGCATCTGATCTTCAATCTCGCCAATAATCCGCAATCGCTGGCGGCCTTGTGCGCGGTGGCCGGCCTGATCCCGGAGGCGACAACGAAAGACCAGCGGGCGTTTACCACCATGCGTGGCTCGGTGCCCTACATGCTGGACACATGGGGCATGATCGCGGCCCAGCCGGCAAGCGCGGGGCGGTTATTGCTGCTGAAAGAGTTCGCGAGCACCTTGTCCGCCGATGCTCCGGCGGAATTTATCCGCGCGGCGATGGCCTTGCCGGACGAAGCGACGCGGCTCGCGGTGCTGACGGAAGGCCTGACACAGGCACACGAGGCCTTTCCGCTTGGCTTGACGGTCGATTGGCGGAAGGAGGAAGCGGAAGTGCGGGAGGCCATCCGTGCCTTGCCGGAATCCCTGCGGCCCGCGGCGGAACGGCAGGCGGCGTTGCGACTGATCGCGAACGACCCGCAAGAAGCGATGTCGCGGTTGACCGGGAACCCTCAACTTGCGGCCGATCCCGAAGTGGCCCGGGCGCTTGGCCTGGAAATGGCCCGCATCGATCCAGCGCAGGCGGTAACATGGGCCGCCGCTCTTGCTGATGGCAACGCCCGCACCGAGGCGGTGGCTTCCGTTGTGGGCAATTGGGCGATGACCGATTCGTTGTCCGCTTCCGAGTGGGCGGGCGCATTGCCTCCGGGGCTCGAACGGGACGCGGCGGCCAAAGAACTGGCATCGTACCTTTCGGAAAACGACCGCGAAGCGGCGCTGGCCTGGGCCGTTTCCATTGGTGACGAAACCGCGCGGCTGAAGTCCGCGCAGGAAGTCATCCGCCGCTGGAGCCAGCAGGACCCCGGCGCCGCCGCGGAGGGAATTCGCTCCAGCACTCTGCCGGAAGATACCAAACACACCCTCTACCAAACTTTGCAGGAGCCACTGTGATGACTCCTGCGATCCACGAAGCCATGAAGCCCGCGTCCCGCATCGGAATCAACGTGGCAGCGCTGCTGCTCGCGGGAATCGCGACCTTTTCCCTGGGCGGATGGGCGCATCGTCGATGGCTTCCAGCACTGCCTGCCGGAGGGGCGATTGGAGAGGCATCAAACGAGCCTCAGCCTGAAAAGCCGCCAGCCAATACTTTGGATCTGGCACTGTCCGAATCCAATCCTCTGCGCCGCGCCCTGGCTTTGGATTCAGCGCTGGTGTCGGCCTCGCCAGGCGTCTTGCGCGCTCTCGCCGAAACACATCTCTACGATAAGGACATGCTTGGCCTGATCCTGGCCCGCTGGACAGCCGTGGCTCCGCGCGAGGCCGTGGATTGGGTAAAGGAAAAGACTTTTTCAGGAGAGGGGCTTTGGGCGCAGGCGGAGGAAATATTTGCGCAATGGGCGAAACAGGACGCGGAGGCCGTCAAAGAGTATCTGCGGACCGCGCTGAAACCGGCCTTTCGCTTTCACGCCGTGGCGGCGCTCGCCGACTCGCTCATCCTGACGCATCCCGACGAGGCCCTGGCGCTGCTCGCGGAATTTCCCGATGATTGGTCACTGAAGGAAAATCGCGAAGTCTGGATCAATCAAGACCCCGCCGCCGCCGCGCGGCTGCTGGCGCGGTATCCTTTGGGATGGGCGGGCGGCACGGACATCCTCAACGAGGCCGCCGCCCGCTGGGCGCAGCGCGATCCCCAGGCCGCCGCCCAATGGGCGATGTCCGAGCTGGAACATCGCCGTGGTTTTACCAACAGCGCGTTGATGGCCAATATCGTCAAAATCTGGGGCCGGACCGACCGCGCCGCCGCGCTGGAGTTTGCGGTGACAATTCCCGACGCGTGGCGGTTGAACTTTGCCGGCGCCGACGTGCTGAAAGAGTGGGCCGGCGCCGAACCGGCGGCCGCACTCAAATGGCTGATGGAAGCTCCCCTGCGCGGCGAGGCCCGCTCCAATGCCCTGTGGGAAGTGGCGGAAGCCGCCAGCCGCCGCGATCCCCAAGCCGCCGCCGATTACCTGCTCTCGCTGCCCGACAGCCAGGCGCGCGACAACGCCCTGCATTCGCTCGGCGCGGAATGGGCGAAGACCAATCCCGCCGCCGCCCTCGCCGCCAGTGATAAACTGGAGAACCCCGAGGCGCGGGAAAATCTTGTTTCCGGCCTTGGCCGCTCGCTGGCGGAATCGGATGCCAAAGCGGCGGCGGCTTTCGCGTTGGCAGTCCCCGAACAGCCGATCCCGTTTTATCGCCACATTCTTTCAGGCATGAAGGAACGCGGCAGCACGCAAGAAGCTTACGAATGGATGACCAGGCTGCCGGAGACCGTGGCGGCACGTCTGGCAGGAGATTTGTTCTTTGTTTCGCAGATGGAGCAAAATGCGGCGCAACAGATCACCACCGCGCAGAATCTGCCCGAAGGGCCGCTCAGGGACAAAGTGGTCGCCTCCACCATCGGGCAGTTCTTCGAGCGCCAACCCGAGCAAGCGTTCACGTGGGTCTCGGCGCTCGAGCCCGGCCCCCTGCGCGACAACGCCCTCCGCGCCCTCGAAAGAGTCCAGCCTCCCGAACGAACAGACTCTTGGCGCGCCCTCAGCGAGACAAGAAAAACCGAGATGCTGCAAAAGCTGCGCTGAGGGTGATGGAAGTGTCCGACGGCAACGAAAAGAACCGGACCTGAACAGCACCAGGAAATGTTCCGCCTCATGAAAAGCATCGCCCGTCCGTCCCGATTCGCTCCTTACATTCCATCAGTCACGGGAACCCGATCCGGCCTTTTGTTGCGTGAGGGCTGCCAGAAACTGAGCGGGAGTGTAAATCAAAAGCGTCGAGTCCCGAAAGTCGACCTGGTTGCGTGTGACAATGCAGTCAGCGCCGGCCAGAACCGCCGAATGATGCAAGACCGCATCTTCGAAATCCGTGAAGTGACTGTGAAGAGCGGCGTCGATCACTGAGCGATTGACCGGCGCCACAGCGCAGATAGCCGTCAAGTCCTTGATCCTCTCCACCGTCTCCTCCACTCCCAGATGACGCCGAACCAGATAGAAAACGGTCGTCACGGTCGTGGCGCACACCCAGGCCATGAAATCACCTCGCTCCGCACGGTCGAGCACACCGGATGAATCCGCAAAAAAGGGATCTCGTCGGGTGAGGACATCCACGATGACATTGGTGTCGATCAGTGCGTTCACGAATGCTTGCGCTCCAGATGGTCGATATAATTCTCCATGTCGGCATTAGGGATGCATCCAGCCAGCCGGCGTGTTCTGGGAGCGAGAAGGTGGATCTCATTTTCAGAAGCAGCCTTTTTCGCCGCGAGGGAGGCAAAAAAGTCCGTCACCAGTTTGGACACCGAAACCCGTCGCGCGGCGGCTTCGCTTTTGGCGGCCACAACCAATTCCTCGGGAACATGGAGCGTCAGTTTTGACATGACGTATCATTTTCCTGATTTGCACGTCACGCAAGCTGTTTTGGCAGACCTATTGGTTCGCCTGCGAATGGATGTCCAGGCTGCCGTTCACGTGGAAACGCGAAGCCAGGAGCACCACTGTTTTGGTTCCGACCTCTGACTTCTGACCACTCATCCCCAGCCGGATCCTGTGCGAACCCCGTTGGAGTCCCGCCTTCAGGCGGCAGCGCGAAGCCAAGTGCAGAGTGGTGTGTGCGCCCCCCAGGGCCAACGGCCCGGCCCTATTCCAGCCTGGGTCCAGCAGGTGGTCTCTTGGGTGAGGGAACGCCGATGGGCTGCCGCTGTCCGTGTGAGCCGGGCGTGGAGATCAGTCGGGAACGATTTGAGGACAAGGTCGGGCATGGCGGAGAAACGATAGCGGAAAGCGAACCGAGGAAAATCTTCCGCGGGCGCCTGATTTGAAAAACAATGTCCCAAAGGCATCGCGGCGCGCAGTCTTTGAGTAATGGGACATCTGCAAGCCAACCCCGATGCCCGCGCGTGCCTGGAGCGCTGGACGACCTGCCGCGACGAGGCGGCGGTGGCCCGGTTGCTCGCCCTGCATGGCGATCTGGTATTCAGCACCGCGCTGCGCATCCTGGACGGGCAGCGGATGCTGGCGGAGGAGGTCGCGCAGACTGTTTTCGCCATCATGGCGCGCAAGGCCGCCACGCTGCGGCGCCACCCGTCGCTGTCGGCGTGGCTGCACCGGGCGGCGGTGCTGGAGGCGCTGCACGTGCGACGGCGCGAACGCACCCGGTTGGCGCACCTGGCCGCCTTTTCCCGAGAACCGGTCACCGGCCCATCCTGCCCGCCGCCCACCGCCGGCCCCGATGTGGATCTCGCGCTGGAACGTCTCGCTTTCTCCGACCGGCGGCTGCTCAGCCTGCGGTTTTACGAACAGCGCAGCTTTCCCGAGATGGCCCGGCACCTCGGCAAAAGCGAGGCCGCCATCCGCAAGGCTACCTCCCGCGCCCTCGCCCGGCTGGCCCGCGTTCTCGGCATCGAAGACCGCCCCGCCGTGGCCAACACCCTGGCCGCTCCTCTGGCGGTGCTGGCCATGCCCGGCTCCTTCCGTCCGTGGCAGACAAACGATTTCACGCAGGCCCTGCTCGCACATGCACGCGGCCTGCGCCCTCTCCGCCTGTTCACCCATTCCTTGCTCATGACCACCGTTGGCAAATCCAGCACCTCCATCGCCCTCATCGCGTTGTTATTTCTCCTCGGCCTCGGCGGCAGCTATTCGCTCGGGCTGGCCCAAGCGCGGGCCAAACGGGAGATTCTGGCCGCCCCCGGCCTCGCCTCTTCCGCGGAACGCATCGGCCCGCCCAAACCCGCACCCATACAAACCCGCCTCGCTGGAGCGGCGGCAGCCACCAGTCCCGCCCGGATCCGCGAAATTCTCACCGTCGTGGCGCAAGAATATGAAACTGACATTTATGGCCTCGCAGGAGCCCGCTTTACCATGAATCTCCCTGCCAGGGTCGCCGACTTCGACCACACATGCGTCCCCGCCGCTCTGGAAATGCTACCGGAATTTCGGGACAAGCCGAACCAATTCGAGTCAGTTGCCGGGTTTATCTTTGCTGCCTGGGCCGAACACGATCTCGCCGCTGCCCGTGCAGGGCTGGAGGACGAACGCCTGCTCCGCGGCGATGGCAAAATCTCCGGTTTGGCCATCCGGACGGTGATGGAACAATGGGCCGTGAAAGAGCCGGTCGCCGCGCTCCAATGGGCGCTCGGCATGGTGGACAGCGGACGCACGGCCTTTGACCCTGTCATCGGCGTGGGCACCCGCTTTTTTAAACATTGGGCCGAATCCGATTCACAAGCGGCCCTGGATGAATTGAGTCGTCGCGCCGCCGCCCAGCCCAAACTGGCTGCGGATGGCGTGCTGTGGATCATGAGGGACAAGGACACTCAGCACGTTTTTTTAGACCGCATTGGCCCCGTAAGCACTGCGGCCGAACGCGAGCAGGCGCTCAGTTTGGGACGGCTCAGTCTTCAATGGCTCAAGCCGGAACACCGCTCCGTCGTGCTTGATCAACTTCCACTTTCTCCTGAGTTGCGCGAAGTACTGCTCAAAGACCTGTAAGCCACCATGTCCCGCATTTTCACAACCTCACGGGCCGGTCTTGCCATCGGTTGGCTCCTGCTCTGCCTGCTCTCGTGGTGGGGCGGACGGGCGGAGATCTTCTCCGGCCAACCGGCGAGAGCCTTGGCGTCTCAAGCAGTCGATGCTCCTCCAGGTACTTCCGTCAATGTGCCTGCCAATGAAGCATCCGTCGGCGCGGCAGACGAAGACAGGATCACCGCCGCCATCGCGGAGATAGGCCGTCTTTCCAAAGATGGATGGGTCGGTGGCTCCGATTTTGCCAAATTCCTCCGCCAAGGGCAGAAGTATCGTTATGCCCAGTCCCTGCCTGTCCCGGTGCTGCGCGAGGTGATCGAGCGGCTGGCTCATGATCCGTCGGAAGGGAGCGCCGCCTTGGCTTTCGACCTCGCTCAGTTCGTTCTGATGGAGCGCGATCCTCGCGGAGCTTTTGAGGCGATGAATATCGCCGTATCGCAAGGGCGTGTTGATGTCCATTACGACAAGACCTTCGTGTTTATGGTATATGCGGGAAAAGCCCCAGGGGAGGCTGTCGCCACCTGGCTGCAGGAATATCAAGAAACCCCGCCTCCCACATGGATGAAACCCGAGCAATTGCGCCACATATTCAATTCGTTCGGATTTCGTGATTTCGATGCCGCCCTGCGTGCCGCCGAGGAGCTGCCTGATCCCGAACTCCGGCGCACCGCCCTGGCGGGCCTACAAGGCGCTATGGCCACATTTTTTCCGAAAGACCCTGCCGCATGGCGCTCCGACGCGGAGGCGCGGGAACTCGCTCAAAAAGTCATCGCGGCAGCCGGAGAGGGCGCGCGGCAGGGACTGAATGCCGCGCTGTCATTCCGCCTGCGGTCCGAGGAACCCGCCGCCACACTGACCTGGTATGAATCGCTCGATCTTTCGCCGGAAAACCGCTCCTGGGCCAGCAAATCCCTGGCCGATGCCTGGGCGGAAAAAGCGCCCGCCGACGCCTGGACGTGGTATGTGGCGCAAGCCGCGCCGGAGCAGAAAAGCGACGCTCTGGACCGGGTGGTCGGCCAATGGACCGAGACCGAAACTCATTTCCGTGATCCGCTGCAACCCGACCTCGCCGCCTGCTCCGAATGGCTGATCGGCCAAGGCCTCGGCGAAGCCTCGCAAAAAGCCATGGCCACGCTCGCCCGCGCCTGGGCGCGGCAATCCGAGCCCGAAGCCGCGCTGGCCTGGGCACGGGCCATTCCCTCGGAAGAAATCAGACAGACCGCCGAACGCGAAGTGGTCGCCGAAATCAAGAAACGCTTCCCCGCGCAGTGGCAGCAGTGGGTGCCGGAGTCGCGTTGAACTCAGAAGTGATGCGGCGCCTCCGGCCCGCACGCCCCGCGGGCTTCCAGCCTGCGGAAC
>CAZYHO010000061.1:0-15092 GCA_964647495.1 uncultured Akkermansia sp.
GAGGCGAAGGACTATTCCAGACACCCTTGGAAGGCCGATCCCGACAGCAAAAGTGGTCAATTCCGATATTCGAGTGGGTGTCCCGGATTCGCCAGTCCGTCTTGAAGCGCCTGTGCTTCGGCCTCGGCTTCGGCGACCAGGGTATCGACCTCGGTTTTTTTCAACTGGGTGACGGAGGCATTGTAATCGAACTGCTGGGTGGAAGGGCGCACGTTCTGCGCCTTCAGCAAATCGCGAAGGGTGGCCACTTCACCGGCCAACCGGTTTTTCAGTCTGAGCGCTTTGGCGAGTTTCATTGTGTGATTGGTGATTGGTGATCGGGTTGGGGAGCGAGGAATCGGATGGGCCGCCACGGTGCTGCCCCCGTGTCTCAGGTTGAAAGCCTGAGATCCTGGCTGTTGGACGACGCGATCGTGGTGCCGCGCCGTGGATTTGCACCACGACTGGCCGGTTTCTGAAACCGGTGCCTCTGCTGTTGGGCTAGCGCGGCTATAAATGGAGTGGCAGCCCCGGACGGGGTCGAACCGTCAACCTCCTGAGTCAGAGTCAGGCGCTCTGCCAATTGAGCTACAGGGCACTGTCGGCACATGGCGCTGGCCGCCGCTCGGGAAACGATAACCCGATTCGCGCAAGCGCAAGCCCGATCACGATATGGGCTGACAGGGCTATTCGAGACACCCTTGGAAAGCCGAACCCGACAGCAAAAGTGGTCAATTCCGATATTCGAGTGGGTGTCCCGGATTCGCCAACATCCCGGATTCGCCAACAGGTTCGCAACAGGTTCGTGCGTGAAGGTTGGAGTTCCGCCGCCGCCGCTTAAAACGTACAAACTCCAGGGACGGGGCGCGACGTCCCGTCCGGCGGAGAAGATGCGCCGCCCTGCCCGAGAACCAAATCATCGCGGACTCGGAAAACAGTTTTTAAATGTCACGTGGCGAGGCAGGTCCGGAACCCGGCGGTATCAGGAGCCGGGGGCTCTTCGAGATCGAGGCGGGCGCGGAATATATGTTCTGAAGAACACTTGTACGCTTGACTCCCCGGAGAACGGACGTTTGATGGCGCCGGTCCGACAAGCGGCGATCCGAGGGCAGCCGGGCGAATATCCTGAAGAAAACTGAGGTGTGGAGGCGCTCTTTGGAATGGCGAAGGCAGGGAATCGGTGGAAAAATAGCGCTTGCAGGCGTCTGAAATTCTATTAACTATTGTTTCCCGGAAAATTATATTCCCCTGATTTTTCCTTTTTATTAAGCACTATGAAACTGGATGTTCACATGAACCTGAACCGATGGGCGGGCCTGGGCGCTCTGTGGAGCGCCATGGCAGTGGTCGCGCTGGCTGAAACGGCGCCGCTGGCGGCACAACAAGCGCCTGGAGCGCCGGCGGCGCCGGCGCCAGCGCCCGCGACTCCGCCGGCCCCGCCGAATCCGGACGATTACCCGAAGGTGGACGAGGTGTTGAAGGATTTCACGCCTGTGGTGTCGACGAGCGATGGTGCGCGCAGCTTTTACCGGCTGTGGCGGCGTGACCGGGACCAGCAGTTGCTGGCGGAGTTGCCGAAGGACTATGCGAATCAGCGGCATTTCATCGCGCTGACGGTGGCCGGCGGCGAGACGTACGCGGGGCTGCAAGCGGGCGAGATTTACGGCTACTGGCGGCTGTACGGAAAGAAGCTGGCCTTCATCGAGCCGAATCTCGATATCCGCTCGACCGGGGACGATCCTTCGAAGAGTTCGATCAAGCGGTTGTTCACCGACCGCGTGCTGTTCGAGGTGCCGATCGTGACGATGATGCGGCCGGACGGCGGGCCGATCATCGACATGGATGCGCTGATCGTCGGGCAGGCGGAGAAATTCTTCGGCTCGCGGGTCGCAGGGATCAACAAATCGCTCTACAAGCTCAAGACGGTCAAGGCTTTTCCGCAGAATGTCGAGCTGGGCGTGGAAGCGCCGATGGGCAACGGCCAATTGCGCACGCTGCATTACTCGATCAGCCTGATCCCGGACAAGACCGGGTACGAGCCGCGCGTGGCGGACACGCGCGTCGGATATTTCACGACCGGCTACACCGACTTCGGGAAATTCCGTCCGGACGAGGTGCGCACCCGCTTCATCAACCGGTGGTTCCTGGAGAAAGCGGACCCCTCGCTCAAGCTGAGCCCGCCGAAGAACCCGATCATCTTTTACGTCGAGCACACCACGCCGGTCCGGTATCGCCGCTGGGTGAAGGAGGGATTGATCGCGTGGAATGCGGCGTTCGAGAAAGTCGGCCTGATCAATACCGTCGAAGTCCGCTTCCAGGACGCGGTGACCGGCGAGCACATGGAGAAAGATCCGGAGGACGTGCGATACAACTTCATCCGCTGGCTGAGCAACGGCAACGGCACCGCCATCGGCCCGTCGCGCGTGCATCCGCTCACCGGCCAGATCCTCGATGCCGACATCATTTTGACCGACGGCTGGATCCGGCACTGGTGGCAGGAGTACAACGAGGTGATCCCTGAGACCGCCCTGGAAGGTCTGCCGCCCGAGGCCCTGGAGTGGCTCTGGCAAAATCCCGATTGGGATCCGCGGATCCGGCTCGCCCCGCCCGCGCGCCGCGCCGACCTCATCGCGCAACGCGAATCCCGGCCGGCGCCGGCCCTCGGCGGCCACGCGCTCGGCCAGGCTCTTTCGGCCGGCGATCATTTCATCGGCCAGAGCAATGAGTTCGAAGGTCTCATGGGCCGCCTGAGCCAGCGTCACGGCCTCTGCATGGCTCCGGGATGCAAAACGCTCGGCATCGCCCAGATGGAAATGTGCATGGCTATCGAAGGCCCGGCCGCCATGGGCGTCGATACCAGCGAACAGACGCTCGACGGCATCCCGGAAAGTTTCATCGGGCCGCTCCTCGTCGACCTCGTCGCTCATGAAGCCGGCCACACGCTCGGCCTCCGTCACAACTTCAAGGCGAGTTCGATCTACACGTACGAGCAAATCAACAGCCCCGAGGTGAAAGGCAAGAAACCCTTCGCCGGATCCGTGATGGATTACACCCCGGTCAACATCGTCGCCGGTGAGGACGCGGCGCGGAAGGGCGACTTCGGCATGCTGTCCGTGGGGCCGTACGACATGTGGGCCATCGAGTACGGCTACTCGTTCGAGAAAGACCTCACCCCGATCCTCCAGCGCGTCGCCGAACCTGAACTCGTCTACGCGACCGACGAGGACACCTTCGGCGCCGATCCGCTGGCCACGCGGTATGACTTCGGCAAGGATCCGCTCGCCTACGCCGAGAACCAGATGATCCTCGTCCGCAAGCACCGCTCCCAGTTGCTCGATAAATTCGTCGAAAAGGGCGATTCGTGGGCGCGCGCCCGCCGCGGCTACCTCATGACCCTCATGGTCCAGAGCCGCTCGCTCAGCATGATGGCGAACTGGCTCGGCGGATCGTACATCAACCGCGACAAGAAGGGTGACACCAACGCCCGCACCCCGGTCACCCCGGTCTCGGCCGAAGACCAGCGCAAGGCGCTCTCCTTCTGCATCGCCAATGCCTTCCGCGACGACGCCTTCGGCCTGAACCCGACGCTGCTCGCCCACCTGACCGTCGACAAATGGTACGACGGCGATTCCTCCGTCTTCAACGACGACGGAGTCTGGCCGGTACACGACCGCGTGCTCGCCCTGCAGGCGACCGTGCTCACCCGCCTGCTTAATCCCACGACGCTCGGCCGCGTTTACGACAACGAAGTGCGCATCCCGGCCGACCAGGATTTCATCACGTTGCCCGAGGTGCTCGACACCATCCGCAACGCCGTCTGGACCGAACTCGATTCCTGGCAGGAAGGCCCTCAGTACACCGCCCGCCAGCCGTTCATCTCCAGCTTCCGCCGCAACTTGCAGCGCGAGCATGTCGACCGGCTCGTCGACCTCGCCACGAACCTCAGCCTCTCGCGCTCGTCGCCTGGCTACAAACCGATCACCGATCTGGCCAGCACCCAGCTCGCCGGCCTCAAGACGCGCATCGCCGAGATCGCGGCCAAACCGTCGCTCGATCCGTACAGCAAGAGCCACCTCACGCAGGCCGCCAGCCACATCGAAAAAGCCCTCAACGCCCAGATGAACCTGAACACCGGCCGCTCGGGCGGCGGCGGCGGCACGATCATCATCCTCGGCGAGGAAGGCGCAAGCCTCCGCAAACCATGAGGGCTTCCTGATTGGAGGTCTCGGGCTTGTGGGGACAGGAGGGACCTGAGGGACTTCCGGAGTTTGTTCAGAACGGTGCAGCGGCGGCGCCGCTGCACGGGGGGGTCCACGGCACCCTCAAGGCCTCCCCCGTAAGGGGTCTGACCCCGACGGGACTTGGGGCGTCCGGTTTTTGACTGCCGCCACCACCATGAACCAAGAACCATGAACCAAGAACCAAGAACCAAGAACCAAGAACCGTGCACCATGAACCCCCAACACCGTGCCCCCTCAAGGCACCCAGACGCGGAGCCGGATGTACTCGGGTTCGGCGGGATCGAACGGGCGTGTTGATCGCCAGGTTTGCGCTGTGCTGCCGCCTGGGCCTGGTGATTCGCCCACGAGCACGACGTGGGCCGGGCCGGAGCGCCACCGGGTCAGGGTGGCGCTGGTTTCCGCGGTGAAGGCGATGGGTGAGCCGGCGGGTTTCACGAATGTGAGCGAGAGGAAATCGTCGCTGACCCCGTCCGGGCTGAACGGGAGGATGGCCGCCGTGACGCGATCCGGACCGGCGGAGGGGTTCGAGTCGCTTGTGCCCAGTGCGTGTTCGAGGAATGCGCTGAAGCCATCGCCGTCGGCATCGGCGGCCGGATCGGGGCCGGTGAATCCTCCCATGCCCGTTTCGCTCGCGCCCGGCGTGCCGCCCGTGTGCGCGCTGGCGAGCCAGTTCGACGCTTCGCCGTGGTCGGGGTTTGATTCCGGGCGTGTGAGGACGAGGCTGGGGCCGGCGCCGTCGGCTTCGACCGGCCACGGCGCGGCATCGTCGTACGTGAACCGCCGGATGGCGCCTTGCGTGTCACTGGTCACGATGATTTCCTCGCCCGCGTTGTCCAGGGCGCCGGAAAACGGGCCGATTGCCAGAGGCGCCGCCGCCGGGTAGCGCGCGGCGAAATCGGCGAGGTTTGCGGCCACCACGAGGCGTGCGCCCGGGGCGAGGCGCGTCTGTGCGGGAAAATCGAATCTCACGGCGCCGCTGATGCGGACGCCCGTGAGGTCGATCGTGGTGGAACCGATATTGAGGAACTCGAGGAACTCGGTCTGGCCGGCGTCGGCCGGGTGGTAGTGGATTTCCGAAAGGACGAGCGTCCGGGACGAGGCCGGCTCGCCGCCGACCGTGAAGAGCGCCTCGTTGAGCGCGCTCCACGTGGTCCCGGTGTGGACGCGCGCCCGCACGCGGACGGCGCCGGCGAGCGAGACCGGCTCCTCGTAGGCCAGCGCGGCCGGCGAGACCTCGCCGCCGATCAGCCGCGGGTCGGATCCGTCCGTCGTGAAATGTATCGTGCCGGCGGGCGCGGTCATGGCCAGGCGGAACCCGGTGTCCACCGTGCCTCCGTGCCGCGGCGAGCCGTCGGCGGCATCGACGAACGACGGCGCGACTGTCTGCGGATAGAGGCCATTTCTGGCGTGGCGCAGTTGGTTGAGCACGACAGTGGCGCGGTTGGGAAGCGTCGTGTTCGCCACCGAATTGATGGCGGCCTGCCAGTCGGCGGTCGTGTAATACGGCGGATGGTTGGCGGGCAATCCGGAGATCGACTGCGTGTTTCCCCAGCGGACCGACTCCGCCATCATCGCCTTCTCGACCTGCGCGGCGCGGCGCAGGAAGCGGGCCACCGTGCGCTCACGGGTCAGGGCGCCGTCGTTGAAGAATTGCCGGTGCGCGCGGTCGGCGAACCGCAGCTTGTACTCCGCGTTCTTCATCAGATCCTGGTGCATCCACTGCGGGTTGGAGAAGGCGAAGTTGTTCTGGTTGCTGCCCGTCCACGGCCCTGTCTGGTCGGTGACCCAGCTCGGCGCGCCCAGTGTGTGTTCCGCGTCGCGGATGAAGAACCGGAATCCGCTTTCCCCGTTGCGCCGCCGCGAGCCCCACCAGTTGTTCGGCTGGTTGTGGCCGAGGAAATTCGAGAGCACCGCGTCCCCGTCGCCGGCAAAGAAGATGACGAGCATTTCGTCGATGAGGTTGTCGATGTCGAGCCACACCGGGAGGGCCGGGTCGCGCACGCCATTGGCGTCGCGGCCTTCGAGTTCGAAGTATTTCGCGTTGCTGGCGTCCGTTGTGCCGATGGCGCGGACTTTTTGCCAGAGCGTGCGCCAGGCGAGCAGGTCGCCGTCGGTCACTTCCGTCTGGAACCCGCCGACGTGGTTGCCGCATTTGACCACGTCGTAGTCGCCGGAGTTTCCGCCAAAATAACTGGCGGCGAAATCCGCCTCGGCGCGCTCCTCGAGGTAATGCACGCCCCAGTAGGCGCCATTGAGATAGAGGTGGACGTAGCGTGTGCGGGTGTGCGGCTGGCCGAGGGCGCCCTGCGTGTCACGGCAGAATGGATCACGGCACATGGTGTTGAAGCGGCCGTTGTTGTAGCCTGACTCGCGGAACCAGCCGTAGTTCGATCCGATGGCGAGTTCGAGCTTGCCGAACTCGGAGGCGCCTTCCGGCCCGTAGACCGGCGTGCGCAATTTGCCTTCGTATCTTCCGGCGAAGTACATACGCAGCGCGTGTTTCTGGAAATTGCTGTTGCGGCTGTATCCGCCGCGGATGCGCAGACCTGCGTTGATGTGAAATGGCTGTGGCCGCCCCCAGGCCTCCGTCCATCCCGGCGGAAAGAACATTTCGACCGAAACCGGCCGCTCCCAGGCCGGCCCGTGCTGGGCGGCGTTCACGTAGATGCCGGTCGATGGCGCGGTGAGATGCGGCTGATCGGTGACGAGCGAGATGACGGGCAGCGACCGCAGGCTTTCGACGACGGCGGCCTCGGTGTAGGCGTTGAGCGCGGTGATGTTCATGCCGTACTTGAAGAGCTGGCCGTTGACGGAGCCGGCCGGCCATCCGCGGTTCCGCGTATCGACGACCGACTGGCGCGCGATGGTATCGCTGAAGAGATACGTGTGCGTCTCGATGCGCGTCGGCGCGTAGCCGTCCTTGAAGGCCGCTACACGCAGGGTCGTCGTGCCGCCGATCGAAGCCACGGCCGGTCCGGTTTCCTCCGCGGGCACGGCGCCCGGGTAAATCGTCAGCGCGAGCGATGGCGGGCTGGCGTCGTCCGGCGGATCGACGACCGTGCCGTTGGCCGGGGTCGGGGCGGAGCCGTTGGTCGTGTAAATGAGCCGTGCGCCGGGCGTGCGCGCGGAGATCCGCTCCTGGATCGGTCCTGTATGAAACCCGCGGCCTTCCGCGAAAGCGACCGCGTCCACGTCGTCGAGAAATCCCGCGGCGCCGGAGGGCGCGTTGGCGGCGCCGGGAGTCGGTTCGCTCAGCGGCGCGCCGAAGAACCCGAGCTGCGGCGGGTCGCCCCACCAGCCGTACGACCGGTCTTCGCCGAGAGCCGGGAAGTGAGGCGAGAACTCGCTGATCACGGCGCCATCGGAGGCGCGCACGAGAGCCAGATACTCGCCTGCCTTGTTGAGGGCGAAGTTCGTATGCAGCGGCTTCGCGGGGTCGGTGCGGTGTTTTGCCGAGGCGAAAACGATACGGTAGCCGCCGGCCTCGATGATCGATCCGGCCGGGAAATCCCACGCGTCGCTGGAATCGCGCAGGCGCAGGCCGGCCAGATCGACCGCGAACGGATTCGGGTTGTAAAGTTCGATCCAGTCCGAGGAGTCGCCGTCCTCGTCGTCCAGCGTGTCGTCGTTCTCGGCCATGATCTCGTTGATCCGGACCGGCTGCGAGGCGGCGCCGACATGCACCACGAGCGCCGCGCTGGCCGACCCTTGCGCGTTGGTGGCGGTCAGCGTGTACGTCGTGGTGGTTTGGGTGCCGGCCGTCGCGCTGCCGAGCGGCTGGTTCGCCGGCTCGAGCACACCGTGGTCGATGGCGACCGTGTCGGCATTCTCCACATTCCACGACAGGACAAACGGCTGCCCTGCCTCCGAGAGGAGGCCGGCCGCGGAGGCGATGCCGCCCTGCGTGACGGTGAAGGCGCGCACGAACGGCTTGGGCGCGGGCAGGGTCGTCGGCAGCGAGTATTTGTTCTGCAGATACCAGCCCACGCTGGCCAGGCCATCGGCGCTCAACTCGCCATCGTAGACGATCATTTCCGCGACGCTCCCGCGCCAGTAGCCGCCGGACGTCAGGCCAGGGTTGCCCAGCCAGAACGCGGAATAGTTTTTCGTCCACCCTGCCGCGGCCACCAGAAGGTGCGGCGTGCCGGAGGCGAAGTTGCCGCTGGACGTCGTGTTCACCGCGAGCGTGCCGGCCGGGCTGCCGCCCACGAAGTCGTAAATCTCCAGCCCTTTGCCCGGCGACCGATAGGCGAGCGTGCTTCCGTTCCGGCGGATGTGCAGGTCGTTGCCGCCATTGGAAACCAGAGTGGCGTTCGCCGTGGCCCCGGCGTCGAGCACCACCGCCGCGATTACCGTGCGCACGTTCAGGTTCGCCTCGGACCACGTCATGTAGTCGCTTGTCCCGTCGAACTTCACCGCCGGCCTGCCGTTGAACCGCGCGTCCGATTCCGTGAACGATGGCGCCGCCGTGCCCGCCGCCGTCATCGGCCCCCATTCGGTGACAGCCGCCGCATTCTCCAGCGCCAGATCCTCCGCCTTCAGATGCATCACCACACGGCCGTAATCCGCCGGCGACACAGTCTGCCCGGCGAGCCCGCCAATCACCAGACCGCCCAAAACAGCGGAAATCAGAATACAATAACGCAATCTCATGGAAATGATGGAGTCCGTGACTCTACCGGCCCCGCCCCGCTCCCGGAAGGGGTTTTTGGGGCCATGCGCCCATGCGCCCCATGAGCCCCCATGCGCCCCATGAGCCCCCATGCGCCCCATGAGCCCCATGAGGCCATAGGCCCCCCCGAAAAAAACTCGCGTCCGGTGCTGCGGCGTTCATAGAGTGCCGGGGTGATCCAGTCTCCGCCGGACGACGACGATATCTCCGAATTCCTCCGACGCCCGGAAGAATCGGGATTCGGCACGAAGAAGAAGGACATACCGGGCGGCTTGTGGCAGAAATGCCCGGCCTGCGGTGCGGTGGTCCACGAGCTGCAGTTGACCGAAAACCAGCGCATCTGCCCGAAGTGCGACCACCATTTCCCGATCGGCGCGGGTGAACGGCTGGCCATGCTGTGCGACGAGGACAGCTTTGTTCCGGCGGATGACCACCTCAAGACGGTCGATAGCCTGGGGTTCAAGGACTACGCGGCGAAGGTGGAGAAATACCGTGAAGCGACCGGACTGAATGACGCGGTGCTGAGCGGGCGCGGGCGGATTTCCGGTGTTCCGGTCTGGCTGGCCGCGATGGACTTCCGGTTTCTGGGCGCCTCGATGGGGAGCGTGGCAGGCGAGAGGATTACGCGGGCGATCGAAGCCGCCACGACCGACGGGCAGCCGGTCATCGTCTTTTCCGCCAGCGGCGGCGCGCGCATGCACGAAGGGATTCTCTCGCTCATGCAAATGGCGAAGACGAGCGCCGCCCTGGCCCGGCATCACGACGCCGGCCTCGCGTTCATTTCCGTGCTCACACACCCGACCTTCGGCGGTGTGACCGCCAGTTTCGCCACGCTGGGAGACCTGATTCTGGCGGAACCGGGGTGCATGATCGGCTTCGCCGGACCGCGCGTCGTCAAGGAAACCACGCATCAGATCCTGCCGGCCGGTTTTCAGACCGCGGAGTTCATGCTCGAGCACGGGCTGGTCGATTTTATTGTCGATCGCCGGCAGATGCGTGCCAGACTCTCGCAGGTCCTCGCCTACGTGGCCTGCTCCCAGTCGCCGCCGGCCTGACAGCCTGATGCCTGACAGCCGGTCGCCGCCTCGGGCGGTTTCGCTCCTCATCGGCTTCCCGCCCATGTCACGCCATCGCCCTCTCCCCCAGTCCCCTTGTGCGCCCGATGTTGAGATCCAGCGACTCCGATTCCGCTCCCGAATGGTGTTTTCCCACTCGTCGAAGGTTCTGCGCCGGGCTTGCCGCGGCCGCTTCCGGGTTCCGGCCCGCTCGCGCGGAAAGCGACAACGACCAGTCCTTTGCGGTGATTCTCGAGACGTTGCGCGCGCGGGCCGGCGTGCCGGCTCTCGGAGCCATGGCTTTTACGTCCACAAAAGTCCTGGACCATGCCGTGACCGGTCTGCGCGTGCGCACCGATCCCAAGGCGGTGGCGCGAAGCGACGACGTCTTCCACATCGGCTCGCTCACCAAGTCGATGACGGCTGTGCTGGCGGCGCAATTCGTCGAGAAGGGCCGGTTGCGCTGGGACAGCACTCTCGGCGATGTGCTCGGCGGGATCCGCGTCCATCGCCGCGTGCGGCCGGTGACGCTGTGGCAGTTGATCCGCCACCGGAGCGGGCTGCGCCGCGACATTCCCGACGACCTTTATCATGATCTCAAGCTGAGCGACATTCCTCCGATCGACCAGCGCCGCGAACTGGCCAAGGTGATGCTCGCCCGGCCGCCGCTGCGCGAACCCGACGCCGAATACGAGTATTCAAACGCGGGTTACACGTTCGCCGGCCTGATGCTCGAGACCGTGGCCAGATCGCCCTGGGAATCGCTGATCACGCGCGATCTCTTCACGCCGCTCGGGCTGAAATCCGCCGGCTTCGGCGCGCCGGCCAAAGACAGGCGCAAAGCCGACCAGCCATGGGGCCACCGCGCCGACGGCTCCCCGGTCCGGCCCGGCCCGCAGGCCGACAACGTGCCCGCCATCGGCCCCGCAGGCACCGTGCACCTCAACCTGCCGGACCTCGCCCGCTACTCGCAGTGGCATCTGCGCGAGTCGGCGCCGAAACCTCCGCTGATCGACGCGGCTTCGCTCGCCCGTCTGCACGGCGCCGGGCTGCCGGACGACTATTACGGTGGCTGGAAGCGCGCGGCCCGGAACTGGGCGGCTGGCCAGGCGATCACCCATACCGGCAGCAATACCATGTTCTTCGCGGTCGTCTGGCTGGCGCCGGCCCGCGACTTCGGCGTGCTCGCCGCCAGCAACCAGGGAGGTGACGCAGCCGAAAAAGTGTGCGACACCGCCTGCGCGCGCCTCATCGGCCGGCATTCCTGAGCGCGGCTCGCGGATGAATACGCGGGCGGCGGCCTCCCGGCCACAAAAGTCAAACAAGTCGACGATCTCGTCTTCCACCGTCTTGCTTTTGGCTCGCGCGAAGCTACGATCGGCTCCTCTGTCCGCCACTACTTGCCCCATGCCCGCCGAAGATTCCAATCCGACGACCCCCGCGACACCCATGCCCACGCCCGCCAGCTTCCCGTACAATCCCATCGTCCTTCCCAGCCAGGGATTCACCTTGTGGCTGCCAGGCCAGTCCCGCCGGTTGACTGGCGCCACGGCCGCGCCTCCTGCGCCAGCGCCGGTTTCCACTCAGGCGAACGCGCCTGTCGCGCGCCCGCCCATCGCTCTGCCCGGCCAGGGGTTCAGCCTCTGGATCCGGAAACCCGCCGCGCCCGCGCCCGCGCCTGTCGCCGCGCCCGCGCCGGCCGTCACCCCCGCCGCGCCCGCGCCGGCTGTCACCCGCGCCCCGGCCGCGCCGGCTCCGGTCAGCTCCGCTGTCCCGGCCGTCGCGCCGGCTGCCGCGCCGGCCGTCGCGCCTGCCGCCGCGGCTGCCCTGACCAAAGTCGCGGCCGTGGCTTCGGCCGCTGCCGCCACTCCGGCGGCACTCGCGAAGACAGTGGCGCCAACGGCACCCGTGTCGCTGCCTGGAAAACAGTTCACCGTGTGGACTCAGCCGGCCGCCGCGGCGGTGGCTCCGGTGGCTCCGGCGTCCGCCGCCGGCGCCCCGGGCACGGGGACGTCCGCTCCCACATCCGGCGAGCTGTTTTCCACATGGGGGATACTGAAGATCGCCGCGCTCATCATGCTGGCGGGTCTGGCCTATACTTTGTGGCAAAAGAACTCGGAACTGGACCGCGAAAAACAGGCGCTGAGCGGCAAAATCAGGGCCGCTCAGGCCGCGCTCGTGGAAGCCGAAACAAATGCCCGGGCAAGCCTGGAAACCGCCAGTCAGGAACTTGAAACCATCCGGGCCGAGGCCGGAACAATACGCCAGTCGCTGACCGCCGCGGAAACCAATGCCAGGACCGCGGCCCAGCAGGCGGCCGAACAAAAAGCGGCACTGGAGCAAAAACTCGCGGCCGCCGAGCAGCAGGCGACAGCCGCGCAAAAAGATGCTGTCGCCAAGGCCGCGGAGTTGCAGCAAACCCTCGCCGCCGCCAACAAGGCGCGCGACGAAGCTCTCAAGACGGCGGAAATCCGCCAGACCGAACTCAACGCGAAGCAAACAGCGCTGGAGGCCGCGGAAAAGGCGACCAAAGAGGCCGGGACCCGCATCGCCTCGCTCGACAAGTCCGTCACCGAAACGCAGGCGAAGAACCAGGAACTCACGAAGGAACTGGCAACCGCGAGCGCCGAAGCCCAGAAGGCGAAGGCGGCCGTCGAGGCGGCCACGCGCGACAAGGAGGAGTTGCGCAAGTCGGTCGAGGCCCTGGTCACCACTATCAAGGAACTGGAGAAGTCGCTCGAGGAGGCGAAGAAAGCCGCTGCTGGCCAATGAATTGATCGCCGCAGCCCTCCACTCGAATGACCCGCCGATTGGGCCAGCGCTTGCTTCGGCCACTGGCGGCCCTGCTCACCTTGGCCTGGGTGCTGGTGCTGGTGCAGGAGGTGACGGGTGTGGGCCGCATGCGCGCCCTGCCCATGGGCGGCGAGAAGGAGTTTCAAGAGCGCGAGAACCGGTGGGTGTGGCATCTGCCGCGCCGATACGCCACTCACGTCACTGAACTCACCGCCCAGCTCACCGAGGACGACCGGCCGCTCTTCCGCGTCACGAGCCATCGCGAAGTGCGGCAGCACGGGTCAGGCCGCTTCCGGCTCCATGGCCGGCTGGTGAGTTTCGCGCCCTGGGACAACAGCGACCCGAATACCAACGGACGCCGCTATGTGTTCTACGCACCCCGGCCATTCAAACCCGCGCTCGTGTGGGGCGGGCTCGCGCTGGTCGCCGGCGCCCACTGGCTGGCCCGTCGCGGCATCGGGTCCGCGGCCTTTCCGAACAGGGAAAAGCCCCCGGATCCGAAGTGGTGGGCGTCCTCGACCGTGCTGTTCTTTTCCATGCTCGGCGTATCGCTGGCGGTGCGGGCCGCGCTGGTGATCGCCAATCCGGAGCCGAACGATGGTTTCATGATGGCCCGCGGTATGCCGTACAGCGATGCGCAGTGGTGGCTCGACATGACGCGCTCGATGGCGGACGGCCACGGGTTGTCCGGCGCCTCGAACGGCCAGCGGCCTGTGTATCCGCTGATGCTGTCGCCATGGCTGGCGATGGGTGTGAGTGGTGTGGCCGCGGCCCAGTGGTTCAACGTCGTGCTGGGCGCGGCGGCGGCGGCAGTCGCCGGCATGCTCGTCACACGGCTGGCCGGGCCGCTGGCCGGCGCCGCCCTCGCCGTGTTCATGTCGGCGGGCGGCATGCAGTTGCGCATGCTCCCGCTCCCGATGAGCGAAACGACCGGGCTCGCTCTGCTCGTCACGTCGCTGGCCCTGCTTTGGCGCGGCGCGGAGCTGCGGAAATCCAGGGATTTGTTTCTCGGCGGCGTGTTCTTCGGGCTCTCGAATCTCGCGTGCCCATTCACTCTGCTGGGCTTGCCGCTCGCCGGAGTGGTGGCGGCGGCGCGGCGCGGCCGGTGGACGGGATTCATCCGGCGCGGCGCCTGGGTGGCGGCCGGCGCTTCCCTCATCGTCATCCCATGGCTCGTGCGGCAGAAAATGACCCACGGCATCGCCACGATCTCGCTCAACGGCCCGCAAATGCTGTACGCCACCGCCTCGCCGAGCGGCAGGTATGACACGTCGGTGGCCATCCCCATCCTCGAAGCGGGTGTGGCCGGAGATCCGGCGCGCGAGGCACAGGAATACGCGCGTCTTTTCCGCGAGACGGTGCGCCGGGATCCAGGCGTGTATTTCGCGCGGCTTCGCGACGGCTTCACCGCCTGGTGGTTGAAGTTCGACCCGCAGCATCCCGCTTTCGTGCTTTCGCTGATCCTCTTCGGATTTGTCTGCGGCCTGCACCGATGGTGGAAAGGTGGCGGCCCCGGCGCGCTGGCGGCCGCGGCGCTCGTGCCGCCTTCGATCATGGCGTTGTCGCGGCTCGACGGCGGCTGGTGGATGGCGCTCGCCGCGGCAGGCGCCCTCCTCACCACAGACCGGCGATGCTGGCGGCTGGCGGGACTCGCGCTTTCCGTCGTGCCCGGATGCGCGGCGATGAACGCGCTGACCAGCGGCGCGCTGGCCAACCGCCTCTGGGTCATGGCGGACTGGCTGATCCTCGCGCTCGCATTGATCACCCTGCGCCACGGCATCGCCACCGTCTCCGCCTGGCGAGGTTTCGACGGAGTATCCGCGGCTTCCGGAACGCGCGACCCCGCGGCCGGCGGCGAGGTGCGGGGTCTGGACGGCGTCGCCTGGGTTCAAGGCGCCTGGATCGCGTGCGCCGCACTCGTCGTGACCGCGCTGGCGATGCGTGGGCCCGCGCCGGTCATGGCCCTGCCCGCGCCCGCCGCGGAGGCAGCGCTCGCGGCCCGCATCGAAAGCCTGGCCGTCACCGGGCTGGCCGGCCGCGTTCCCGCCGATTCGCCGTTGCTGTGGTCGGGTCCGGTGCGCCTCGGCCCGCATCGCGCCTGCCTGCCGGGACGCCAGGCGGTCGGCCACTGGAGCCGCGCCTTTGCGCCGCGAAACGAAACCCGCACCGTGATCGCCGCCGCCGCCGCCACCCGTCGCCCGGCCACCCTGCAAATCCCGGGCGATGTCCGGTCTCTCCCGCCAGGCCCGTGGTTCGCTGTCGGCATCCTCAACCACGACCCCGATGCCTTCTTCGGCGCCGAAATCGACATGATCGAGGTCGTCGCGCTCTGGCCGCTCGATCCCGGCGGCG
>CAZYHO010000062.1:0-10589 GCA_964647495.1 uncultured Akkermansia sp.
CATTCTGGTGGAGTATCCCACGCGAAACGGTGGAGCCACTGGATTTCTATCAACCGCGTCGCAAGTTCTTCCCACCGACCCGCATTCCATGAACATCGTGAAACTGATCTCGTTTCTGCTGCTGTTGCTCCAGCCCGCGTGGCCATTGTCCGCCCAGTTCCCAGGCGCCTCCTGGGAGGCCCTCAGCGCCGGCGAAGCCGCGGAGGCCGGCTGGTCGCACGAGAAACTGGCTGAAGCACGGGAATTCGCGGACACGCTGAACACCGAAGCGGTCGTGATCGTCACGCGCGGCAAAATCCTCGACGCCTGGGGCGCAGTGGACGGCAAGTTCAACGTCCACTCCGTGCGCAAGAGCTTCCTCAGCGCGTTGTGCGGCCTCCAGGTGGAGGCGGGGCGCCTGAAGCTCGACGCCACAATGGCCGACCTGGGTATCGACGACAACGAACCCTCCCTCACCGAGGAGGAAAAGCGCGCCACGGTCCATGACCTCATGAAATCCCGCTCAGGCATCTACCATCCCGCGCTCTACGAAACCCCGCGCATGAAGGCCGGGCGTCCGGAGCGCCACAGCCACAAGCCGGGCAGCTTCTGGTACTACAACAACTGGGACTTCAACGTCATGGGCACGATCTACGAACAGGTGAGCGGCGGCACGATTTACGAAGACTTCAAAAAGCACATCGCCGATCCCATCGGCATGGAAGACTACGATCCCGCGAGAGGCCACTACGTCACCGGCGCCGACTCCATCCACCGCGCTTATCCTTTCCGCATGACCGCGCGCGACATGGCCCGTTTCGGCCTGCTCTACCTGCGCGAGGGCCAATGGAACGGCAAAGAGATCGTGCCCGCGCAATGGGTGAAAGACAGCGTGACATCCTTCTCCGACGCAGGCGCCGGCGGCGGTTACGGCTACTTCTGGTGGGTCGCGAAAAACGGTGTCCACTTCCCGGGCGTCACCCTGCCGGACGGCAGTTACTCCGCGCGTGGCTCGGGCGGGCACTACATTCTCGTCATTCCGCCGCTGGACCTGGTCATCGTGCACCGCGTGAACACCGACATCAGCGGCCGCCGAGTCGAGTCCGCCGAATTCGGCGAACTGGTGCGGCGCATTCTGGACGCGCACCGGCCGCCCTCACCCGAGCCGAAATAGTGTTCGCCGGGATCATGGCTCCGCGACCAGGCCAGAGGTCAGGGACGCGGCCATAAAAGATTCGTCACCCGACGCTGATTTTCTGGAGCACGATGGCAGCGCAGCATGATCTGGTTCTCGGGTAGGGCGGCGCGTCCCGCCCGCCGTATCCGGCGTCTCGCCGGATACATCGCGCGTCTCGCGCCGTGTGCGCGCACACCTTTGCCGCTTCAAGGAGCGGGACACTCGATGGACGGGGCGCGACACCCCGTCCCTGGAGTTTGTACATTTGAGGGGAGGAAATGCCCGTTCCAGAACTCAGACATCGAAGCGAAGCTCCGGGGTGGGACGCGAGCCTCCGGGCGCGTCAGCGGTTGCCGCGTGCAGGGGGATGGCCCGGTTTTCGATTCTCCCGAGGCGTCCGAGCAGGAGGTGAACGGCTATTCGAGACACCCTTGGAAAGCCGAACCCAACAGCAAAAGTGGTCGATTCCGATATTCGAGTGGGTGTCCCGGATTCGCTCCCTCCTCCCGACCAAGTCCGTCCGCTGGCATGTGTCCTCGCACCGTACACTTCCGATCCGTGCCCCGTGTCCCGCTGCACCGTGTACCTATTACATCTGTCTTTCTTCTACCGCATGCGGTATAATTCTACTGTTCGCCCAATTAGCAACTCCACCCTTGATGCAGACAGAATCGCAACCGTGTAGCAGGCTCGTCAGAGCGATTCGGTGCTTTTACTATGGAGGCATGATTATTGGCTTTCCCCTTTGGCTACTTGTCGCGGTTGTTTTGGTTGCATGGATTCGCTTTATTATTTGGCCGGTTCCTGACATAGGCCCCGTTGAGTATCCGTCGTCATCGGTCTCGCAGCTTGCTGCCCTTCGCGTAGCGGGCATTGCCTACTTCTTTGCCTATCCAGCGGCATTCTTCCGGGCATACCGCGTCACACGTTATCCCTGGATTGTTTTTTCTGTTATGCTCGTTCCAGTCCTTGTTTTCTGCTACGCTGTAGATTTGATTGCCGACTCGAACGCAGAGGAGAGGATTTGGTTCACTTATCTTGGCACATTAGCGTTCATTCTCGCATCTGGCGGCAATTTTGCTTTTTTTGCCGACCGAGTCCACTCAGATCAGCCAACATCCGTATGAGAGGCCATCACGAACCAACGAGGGCGAACAAAGCTGGTTAGCATCACGCGGGGCGGCAGCGGAGCCGTGATGCTAACTTTGGTTGAACGATTCGCGGGTGAGGGGGTGCGGGATCAGAGGGGTGGCAGCGTGGGCGGTGCCGCGAGGGGAAAGCTTTCCGGGCCTGGAGAGGCATGACACGCGTTGTGGTGTTGCGCCGGGCGCGTTCGACGCGCAGGAATGTCATGGCGTTTCCACAGCAGGGACACGGGAAGACGGGTTTTGGCGGCAAGACGAGGGTGACATCGGAGGCGCGGAGCAGGGCGCGCACGCCGCTGGAGTTTGTACATTTTAACCTGAACGGGAAATTGATTTGAACAGAAGGCAACGAAGGAAGCGAAGCAGGAACGAGTTGCGGCATTTTGGTCCGTCCCCCAGAGCGTGAGCGACCGGGCAGACGATCTGTTCCAGTAACAGACTCAGCCTTTGTTTCCTTCTGTTCCATCCCATTCCCGAATTCAGGTTTAAGCGACGGTGACGGAACCTCAGGCTCAGCCGCGCAGCCGTTCGCGGAATGTCGTTTCCCATACGGCTTCGCGTTCCCGTCTCGCGACGGAAGCAACCTTCACGAACGAACCTGTTGGCGACTCCGGGAGGCCTTCCATCGGTGTCTCGAATGACCGTCCAAGGGCCTTCGGCTGCTCATTGGCCAATGATTCTTGGCCGCGTTCCTTACCGCAGGGAGAATCTGGCACGGAGAAAGATTTCGGCGATGCCGGCCGGGACCGGATCGGCGGTGCGCCAGGTCGTCGTGGCGGTGCCGTCGCCGTGGATGACCTCGCCGGCGGGCACCGCGCCGGCTGTCCAGGTCGCGAGGTCGCTCGAACTTTCGACGACGAGGACCACGCTGTCGGCGGCGGCGAGGCCGCGCCGGACATCGAGCGCGAAATACACCGCTCCATCGATTTCGAGCACGCGCGCGACGGGCGGCGTGGCATCCGGCATGTCGGGCCGTGTGCCGAACGCGAACTCACCGAAGTTATTGACGCCGTCGTTGTCGGGATCGGCCAGGTCGTCGACGATGCCGAACGCGGTTTTCCAGGCGTCGTACACGGGGACTTCGACTTCGGCCTCCGCGGTTCCCGGCGTGCCGTGGATGGCGGCGCTGATGCGCCAGTTTTCGGCGAGACCGTGGTCGGGGTTATCGTCCGGAGCGGCGAGCACGAGCGAGAATCCGGCGCCGTTGGCGGCTTCCGGCCACGGCGGAGTGTCATCGTAGACGAAATCACGGATGGTGCCGGTGCGGGTGCTGGCGAGCACGAGGCGTTCGCCGCCGTTGCTCAGGTTGCCTGTGTAGACGCCGGCGAAATCCTGGCCGGGGTATCGCCGGGCGAAAGCGTCCGCGCGCTTGACCAGGACGATCCTATCGCCGGACGCGAGCAGCGTGTTTTCCGCGAAAGCAAAGGAGATGCCCGTGATGAAACCGACGCCCGTGAGGTCGACCGATTGCGGAGCGATGTTCAGGAGTTCGATGAACTCGTAGTCGTCGCGATTGGTCGAGATGGCGATTTCCTCCGCGGAGACCGGTTCGGCGGGGCGGTAATGGAACTCGGAGACGACGAGGTTTTCCGCGCTCGCCGGGACGCTGTCGATGCTGAAGAACGCTTGATTGAGCGCGCTCCAATCGCCCGTCGCGCTCTGCCAGGAGCGGGCGCTGAGCAGCGTCGGCGCCGTGAGCGGCAGCGGAGCGCTCACGTTCGAGCCGCCCGCGCTGACTTCGCCGCGCAGGAACATGTCCATGCGCACGTCGCTGCTGGTGGCCGACCCTTGATGAACCTCGACGGCGATAACATTGACGCCGGGCGCGAAGCGGTCCGCGGCCACCGTGAAGTCATTCCAGGCGGTTTCGCTGGAGATATTGGTGCCGGTGTAGAAGTTATAGGGCGCACCCGGCGGCAGCCCGGCGGTGCGGATGACTTCGGTCCCGTTGACGTACACGGCCGCTTCGTCGTCGTATTTCAGCCGGAGCAGGAAACCGACGAAGTCGGATGGGTCCGGAATGGCGACTGTCGTCCGGAAATAAGTGGTCGCATGATAAGCGCCGGACGGTCCGCTCGGCACGGTGGTGCCCGAACCTTCCCCGTCCCCGCCGTAGCCGAGCGATGACGGGCCGGAGGGCCAGGACGCGTCGTCGAATGTCGCGGCGCGCCACGCTGTGCCCTGATCGCTGCCATCGGCGAGGTATTTCCATGTGTGGCCGGTGTTCATGTAGGTCACCGGCGCCGGTCCGCCACCGCCGAAGCCGGCGACGAGGGCGACCGGGTTCGGATCGCCGCCGAGGAGCCGCGGGTCGGATCCATCGAGCGTGTAGTAAATGCGGTCGGCGTTGGTGGCCATGGTCACCGTGGATCCCGCGGGCACCGAGCCTCCGTGGCGGCTGAAGGTCGGCGCGTCGATATCGGGATAAAGTCCGGCGCCTTTGAGCACGGCGATCAGGGCCGGGGTGCGGGTCGCGAGGAAGTTATTGCGGATGTTAGTGTAGGTGTTTTCCCACTGGGCGATGGTGCGCAGGGATCCGTGCTGGTCCCCCCAGCGCGCGAGTTCGGGGATGAGGAAACTGCGGTGGTCGCGCGTGATGGAGGCGTAGCGGTCGAGGCTCGGCTGCGGCGTGAGGGCGCCACCGTTGAAGAGCGCGCGGTGCGCGCGGTCGGCAAAGCGCATGCGGTACTCCCGGCTGTGCCTCAAGTACTGCTGTGGGGCGGCCGCGCCGTTGAAGTCGCCGGTCTTGTCGTTTGTGGAATTGAGCAGGAGCGTCCACTCGGCATCCCACATGAACCAATGCATGCCCTGGCTGCGGCGGACGCCGGTCAGCGGCGCGGGATCGAGCTGGTCGCGCTCGCGGCCGTTATACCAATTGCGGTGCGGCCAGTCGGCGTTGCCGACGTACCAGTTGACGAGCAGGTAGTCGATGAAGTTATCGACGTTGATGTACGGAGCCAGGGCCGGGTTGTCGGTGCCGTCCGGGTTTTTCCCCTGCGCTCTCATGAAGGCCGCGGTGCGCGCGTTTTCGCTGATGGCGGGCGTGATGTCGTCGACGATGCCGAGCAGCGTGTTCCACGGCACGGTGCTGCCTTCGTTGGTGGCCGTGCCGAAATTGATGCCATCCCACAGATCCTTGTCGGCGCCGAAATAACTCGCGCCGAATCCGGCATCGGGCCGCTCGACCACGTTGAAGACGCCCCAATACACGCCGTTGATGTAGGCGTGGATGAACCGGCCGCGGGGAGACGGGATGCCGAGGTCGAGGGCCGTCTGCCGCGCGAACTGATCGCGCGCGTACTGGACGTCGGTGCGGTTGTCCCATTGGTAACCGTCGTTCGATTCCATGCGCATGATCAGCGTGTCGAATTCCCTCGCCGCCTCCGGCCCGAAAAGCGGGTAGCGCAACTTGGTCGGGCCGTATTTCCCTTTGAAGAGGACGCGGAAGGACTTTTTGAGTGTCAGGCCGAAACTGCGGAATGCGCCGCCCTGGATGCGCAAGCCGCAGTCCTCCTGGAAGTCGAGGCTGCCATCCGGGGCCTTGGGATCGATCATTTCGAGGGAAATCGCGCGCTCCCAGGCCTCGCCGCTGCCGTTGGGATTCGCGTAAATGCCGCTGCCACCGAACAAGTCTGCCTGATCGCACACGATGGACCATGTCGGGATCGTTTTGAGGTCATCGCGGATGGTGGCGCCGTGAAGCGATGCAACGCGCGGGTCCATGCCGTAGTCGGGTGACTGCGAACCCCAGGTGGCGGGCAATCCCCAGACCGACTGCGTGCTGGCGGCCGTCTGAGTGATGACATCATCGACGAAGATATACGTATGGGTGTCGACGTTCGTCGGGCGGTGACCGGCCTTGCAGGCGATAGCGCGGACCGGTGTTGTGCGATCGATGGTGATCGGACCGGTGTAGAGAGATCCCTTGGTTTCGCTGGGCCAGGAGCCGTCGGTGGTGTAGCGGATGGTGGCGCCGGGCGTGGCCGACGTGATTTCAAGTGCCTGCGGGGACGAGAAAAACCCGCGGTTCACGCTGAACTTCGTATCCTCGACGAACCCCTCGAAACCGGCTCCGTTCGCCTCACCCGGCGTGGGGATCGCAAAATATCCCGGCTGCGGCGGACCGGCGAGCTGGCCGAACGACACGCCCTCGCGCTGGGGCGGGTAGGGGCTGCCGCCCGGGCCGAATTCGGAAACGACGGTGGCTCCATCCGGTTTGACGAGCGCGAGGTATTCGCCGTCGGCGGCGAGGCTGAAGCTGGTGTGCAACTCCGCGCCGGTGCGGTTTTTGCCGGAGGCGAAAACGACGAGGTACGCGCCCGGCGGCAGCGTCACCTCGGGGAACGCCCATTTTTGCAGTTCGTCCTGATCATCGGTCAGAAAGTAACCGGCGAGATCGGCGGCAGTGCCGCTGGGGTTGTGGATTTCGATCCAGTCCGAGGCGTCCCCATCGGCGTCGCGCAGGATGTCGCCGTTGTTGTCCGCCATGAATTCGGTGATCGCCGGCACGCCTGGAACGACCACGCCCACCATGGTCTCGCCGGTTGCCGAACCATCGGGATTGGTGGCACGCAGCGTGTACGTGGTGGTCGAAGACGGGCTGACGGACTGGCTGGCCTCCGTGGTTTCGACGCCGTCGAGTTCGATCGTGGCGGCGTTCGCGACCTCCCACTCGAGCACGGTGGAATCTCCGGGACCAATGATGGGTGGGACGGCCGCAAACCGGCGGATGATCGGCAGATTCGTGACCGTGACCGTGGCGGACTGGCTGGCGGTCGTCTGTGGATGCGTCGCGGTCAGCGTGTAAACGGTGGTGACGGACGGCCCCGGGTCGAGGCGCAGGCTGCCCACGCCGCCGAGAGTGAATGGCATCACGTCTCCGATGCCAGCGATAGAAGCGGTTGTAATCTCCGGATCCAGTTCCCACGCCAGCGTGACCGGCTCGCCGGAGTACGTGAGCGGCTTGTCCGGACCGAATGACCTGAAAACCTGGACCGGCACTCCGAAAAGCTCCAGTTCGTTGATCTGCAGGAGCACATTGTCATTCGTCTGAACACGGTAACGGAACCACGACCACGGCTGCGGCGTCGCAAAATCGGCCCCGTTTCCGTCGAACTGCAGCACCTCGAGCCGCTGCGAGAACGGCGAGAAGCCGGCCGACCAGTCGTAGATCACGGTCCAGTTCGTCCCGTCGTTCGATCCCTCGATAAACCAGCGCGTCGGGTCGCGTTCGGGCGCGTCGTTTCCGGCCGCCAGCGTGAAATGCGTCAGCACGTACGGCCGGTCGAATTGCACGGCGATGCTTTGCGGCGCGCTCTCGCAGCACCACTTGTCGTCTCCGGCGCCGACCTTGTTGTCGAAGATGTTGTAGGCTCCTTCGTCGGACCATGCGTTCTCGCTGGTGGCGGAAATGGTCAGCCAGTTCCAGTTTGTCATCGCGCCGTCAACGCCGTCGTTTTCCGGGTCGGTGAGGTCTCCTCCGATGAGGGCGCCGGTCCCGGCGCCCCGGATGGTGTAGGCGGTGGCCGGGGCATCAAGCAGGATCGTGCCTGCAAGCAGGGCGAGAAGCGGAACGAAACGAATCCGAAACATGGTATCGAGGAAGGCGGCTTGGGGCAATGGGGGCGCCGCCCCGTAATCATCCCCGGACCTCAGCCTCTGGACAAGTCCGGGAATCGGCCGCCCGGAGGATGAGGATCGGCGGAACGGCGGGCCTGGCGCAAGAAGCGGCGTTCACACGACCACCACGTCCCTTCTGTCCTTCTGTCCTTCTGTCCATCACATCCTCCACGTCCTTCGTCCCTTCGCATCCCTCAACGCCCGCCCTCAGGCCGGCGTTGGAAAAAGTGGCGGGTATTCCGAATTTTCAGTGCGGGGCGGGCATGGGGTGGCTAGGGTGGAGAACTGGTAAGACGGGGCCGGGAATGCCCGCTGTCACCGGAATTCGAATGATTTCCCTCGCCATAACGAGTCAGAAAGGCGGCGTCGGCAAGACGACCGTGGCGGTCAATCTGGCGTATGCGCTGGCGCGGCGCGGCTGGAACACGCTGTTGATGGACACGGATCCGCAGGGGTCGGTGGGCCTGTCGCTTTCGGAGAAGGCGCGGAAATGCCCCGGGTTTTACGATGCGTTGCGGACGGGGGTTGACGGGCTGGAGTACATTCTGCGCACGAGGCTGCCGGAGTTGAGGATCATGCCAGCGGGCCAGGTGGAAACGATCTTTGACGTGAAGACACCCGGCACGGATGCGCGCGCGCGATTGCGCCACATGCTGGAGGCGGTGGCGGGCAACGGTGTGGATGTCGTGATCATCGACACGCCTGCGGGGCTGACCGGTTACACCGCGGATGTCCTGCGGGAGGTCGACTTCGCGGTGGTGCCCCAGCAGGCGGAACCGCTCGGGGTGCGCTCGCTGCCGCAGATGCTCGCGGCGCTGCAGCAATTGCGTCAGCACGGGGCGCGGCTGCAGTTGGCGGGGCTGCTGCTCACGATGATGCAGCACGGCCAGCGCGAGAGCGCGGAGGTGGCGCGGGAGTTGCGCCAGATCATTCCGCCCCGGCTCATGTTCGAGACCGTCGTGCCGCGCGATCCACTCTTTCTGAAGGCAAGCGGCCTGGGTGTGCCGCTCGGCCTGCTCTATGCGAATCCGCCGGCCGCCGCGGTGGCATTCGACCAGCTTGCGGCGGAACTGGAGGCCCGGCTTCGGCTCCATGCCCCCGATGACGCGCTCATCCCTACTCGGCTCATGGATTGATGTGGAGGCCGCCACCGCGGCGGCCGAAACCCTGTGCAGCCCGCCGCATCCGGAGGGCGGCACAGTCGCGCGCCTCGCCGCCGGCGCCGACCTGAAGCCGGCGGGCCGGGCTTTCGAGGAGCCGGTGGCTGGCGGGGATGAATCCATGGCCGTTGCGCCTCCGCCGCGATTGCACGGACGACTGCAGGCGCTGCGGGCGCGGGCCGAACGCAACGGACTGGTGTCGTCGCCGCCGCCGGGCGAGCTGGCGCGGCGGCCCTTCGCGGCGCCGCTGGGGTCGCTGCCTGTGCGCGTGCGTGCGCTGGCCGACTGGATGAACGAATGCTTCGATCCCGAGGCATTGTTCGTGGCGGACGATCTCGGGCAGCCACTGGTGGAATTCCGCGGGGGAGCCAAACTGCTGGCGGCGGCAACAGTGCTGGCGGACGCGGCGGCCAAAGCCCAGCGCCATTTGCCCGGCGCCGCGGAAGCTGCGGTCGTGCACCTCACGCTCGGCCAGGGCCAGGTGCTTTCGCTGGTGAGCGCGGGCACCGTGCTCGGCCGCTGGCACGCCGGATTGACCACTCAGTCGCCGATCAGCGAGCCGGCCGCCCGCGAACTGGCCCAATCGATGTGCGCCGCCGCGGCCGGCTGACGAAAGGGCACGCGGGCCGCGAACGCAGCCATCGCGACCTCAGGGAGCCTGAGGCGTGTGAAATGTCACCTCGGCGATGACGCCGCCGCCGAAAGGGCCGCCGAATCGCTCGCCGACCGTCACCGTGGGAAAATACAGCGGCGGCATCCCGGTTGCCCGGCGATGGCGCATGAGCAACCACCGGCCCAGGAACCCCAAGACGCCCAGCACAATCGCCGTCAACGCAACGGCCCCGAAGATCAACCAGACACGCGGACCGGCGCGATGGCGGGTCAGTTCTTTGTGAGAAGCCATGGCCCCGCTGAGGCGCGACGCGAGGTCCGTGATGAGCGCAAGCACCTTGTCCGCGCTCGTCCCCTTCGCGGCGGCGCCCGCCGCGCCCGCTTCGGTGAAGATGCGCTGGAGTTCAGCGGCGCTCAGCCATTCGGTGGCGTCGACATGCGAGAGATACGTGCACTGGTTCGTGCTGGTGTCGGCGACGACGAGCAGACCGGATCCGTCCGGGCACCAGGCCGCCTTGAACCGTTCCGCGCGCTGCTCGATCGTTTCACCAATAATGTAACCGAAGAGGGCGATATATAAATCGACACCCGAAGCGCGAGCCCTGGACACGGCCTCGACGGCCGCGGCGCGCTGTTCCTCGCGGAGGATCGATGAATCATCGTACAGACCATCTGCCGGCGCCGGTGGCACAGGCGCCGCCAAAGCGCCGGCGGCCGCCAGAAGCGCGCACAGGGCAAGCCGCGCGGAGTGGGTCCGTCGGTGAATGCATCGGCCTGATAGCATCCGCTGTGTGTACCGCCGCGGACGCCGCATGACAAGTGCGCGCTATGAGCCCTGTGAGCCCACCTGTTTTTCCAAAGCGCGCACGCGCTGGACGAGTTCGGGCAGGCGCTGCC
>CAZYHO010000062.1:10689-14873 GCA_964647495.1 uncultured Akkermansia sp.
CCCACCTGTTTTTCCAAAGCGCGCACGCGCTGGACGAGTTCGGGCAGGCGCTGCCGGGCGGCCATGATGCGCAGGGCGCGCCGCATGGGGTCGACGTGGTCTCCCATGTAAATCCCCGGCTCGAGCAGGCTCTTGCTCACGCCGGACTGCCCGGTCACCGTGACGCCGGACGCGATTTCGATGTGGCCGGCCACACCCACCTGCGCGGCGATCGTGACGTTGTCGTGAAGGCGGGCGCTGCCGGCGATGCCGGTTTGACCGGCGATGACACAGTGGCGGCCGATGCGCACGTTGTGCGCGATCTGGACGAGGTTGTCGATCTTGGTGCCATGGCCGATGCGGGTTTCGCCGAAGCGGGCGCGATCGACGCACGAATTGGCGCCGATCTCGACATCGTCCTCGATGACCACGATGCCGACCTGCGGGATTTTCTCGCGGTGTCCGTCGGCCGTCTGTTCGAACCCGAAGCCGTCGGCTCCGATGACGACTCCCGCGTGAAGCGTGACGCGGTCCCCCAGGCGGCAATGGCGCAGCACGGTGACGCGCGGGTGCAGCAGGCAACCGGCGCCTGCGCTCACTCCTTCGCCGAGAAATACGCCGGCGCCGAGCGATGTGCCCGGCCCGATCGTCACACCCGCTTCGACGACGACGTGCGGTCCGATCGAAACCCTGGCCGGATCGAAAACGGCGGCGGGGTCGACTACGGCCGTCGCGTGAACCCCGGGACGAAAGGCCGGCGCGGGTGGCGCCAGCCGTGCCATGATCTGCGAAAACGCAAGCGACGGGTTCGGCACCGCGACCAGTGCCGCCTGCAACGAAAGCCCGGCAATTTCCGCCGAAATCGCGACGGGCACGAGCACGACCCCGGCCCGCGTCGAGCGCAAGGCAGGCAGATACTTTTCGTTGCCGAAAAAACTCAGATCATCCGGTCCGGCATTGTCCAGCGACTCGCACCCGGTGAAAACGCGGCCCGGCTGGCCGGCGAGCAACGTGGCGCCCAGCGCGGCCGTGAGTTCGGAAACCGTCACTGCCTAATTCCCCTTGTCGGCGGCCGCCGGGGCGGCGGAACTGGTGGGCTTCACTTCCTCCTTGGGCGCGTCCTTGTTCAGTTCATTGATGATTTCCTGGCTGAAATCGACGGCGTCCTTCGAAAAGAGCAGGAAAGGAACGGCGTTCACGCCCATGCCCGACTTGTCGAAAACGAGATCGTAGTTGGCATCCTTGGCTTTCTTTTCGACGAGCACCTTGATCTCATCGAGGATTCCCTTGCGGGCGCGGTTCACCTGTTCCTGGAGTTGTCTTTCGCGGCGCTCTTTCAGTTCGGCGGTTTCGCGCTCGAGGCTCTTGGCCTCCGAGGAAATCTCCTCGGCATCGCGGCGCTTCTGGGCGCGCAGATCGTTGCTGATGGCGGGATCGTTGATGAGGCGCTGGGACTCCTGCCATCTGGTGATGAGGTCCTTGTACTTGGCCTGGCGTTCGTCGATCTGTTTCTTGGCCGATTCTTTGCCCTCGTTGACGAGCTTTTCGGCGTCCTTGGTTTTGTAATATTCCGAAAAGACCCGCTTCATGTCGACGATGCCGATTTTGAAGGAGCCTTGAGCGGCGGCAGGAATGGCGGCGCCGATCCAGAGGGCGGCGGCGAGCAGAATGGAAGTGAAGGAAGCGTGTTTCATGGAGTGGAGTGCAAAGCCGGACAGTACTGCCAAATCGCTGCAATGCAACGGCGGAACAGGTGATCCGCGGCGGGAGGGAACACCGAGGCCTAAAACTGGTATCCGATATTGAAATTGAACCGGGCGCCCCTGTCGTTTTCCTCGTCCGACTGGATCGGGAAACCGACTTCGACGCGGATCGGCCCTTGCGGCAGGATGTTGTAGAGGTGAAGGCCCAGGCCGACATCCGAATTCCAGTCGCCGTTCCAATTGGTGAACGACTCTGAGACCATGCCGACGTCGGCGAAGACGACGCCGCGGAAGTGCCAGAAGAGCGGGAAGTTGTATTCCGCGGTGAAATATGTCGAAGTGCGGCCGCCGATCGGCTCGCCGTTCTCGTCTTTCGGGCCGACGTCGCGATAGTCGAAACCGCGCAGGTTGTTGGCCCCGCCGAGGAATTTCCGCTGGAAGATCGGCACGCGGTCGCCTCCCCAGTTGTCGATGGTTTCGACGGCGCCTTCGAGTTTGAAAACGGTGTCGAACGGCAGGCTGAAGTACTGCGCGCCGGAGAGGCCGAAGTCGTAGGTCTCCACGTCTCCCCCCAGGCCGGAGGCGGCGGCTTCGAGGGTGAGCTTGTGCCCCTTGCGGGTCAGGCCGAGCAGGACGTCGCGCGTGTCGTACGAATACGACAGGCCCAGGGTGCTGGTGAGGTAGTCGCCTTCCTCCTGCTTGATTTCGGGACTGGCATCCGACCGGATGTCCTCGATGGAGACGTTCTGGAGGCGGTACTCGGCGCGGAGGCGACCGTGCTCGCCGAGGGGTTTGGCGAGGCTCAGGGCGGCGCCGATGTTGGTCTGATCGTAGTAATCGGAGTAATACAGCAGTTCGCGGTAGAACAATTCGGTGCCGAGAGCGAGCCGCTCGCCGAGGAACCAGGGCTCGGTGAAATCGATGGCGAAGTCGCGGCGTTTGTCGCCGTACTGGACGCGCGTGCGGAACCGCTGGCCGGCGCCGGTGAAGTTCGGCCAGTTCCACAGATCGAAATTCGTCTGCTGGAGGTCGATGATGCCGATGAGGCTGTCGATGCTGCTGAATCCGACGCCGAACTGGATCTGGCCTGTGGATTTCTCGCGGACGGTGATGTTGATGTCCTTGTAGCCGGGGGTGTCGGTATCGACCGGGAAGAACTCGACGCCGCCGCGCTCCGGGGGTTCGAAATAGCCGAGGTTCTGGAGCCGGCGCTGGGAGACTTCGATCTTGGTGGTGCTGAACTCCTCGCCTGGAACAATCGCGAGTTCGCGGCGGATGACCTCGTCGCGGGTCTTCTGGTTGCCGTCGATGTTCACCTTCCGGATGTACGAGCGGGAGCCTTCGACAATGGCGTATGTCACGGCGAGCTGGTTCGGGCCGCTCCGGCTGATGCGCGGCGTGGCCTGGACATCGGCGTACCCGCGCGCCCCGTAATAATCGCGGATCATCTTGAGGTCACCCTTGATGGAAGCGGCGGAGTACGGCTCGCCGGCGGTCAGGGCGAGGCTCGGTAGCAGATCCTCCTTGGGATACGTGGTCATGCCCTCGATCCCGACCGCGGTGATCCCGTATTTGTCCCCCTCGAGAACACGGAAGACCACGTCAACTTTGTTGCCGACCGGGACACGATCGATACCGGTCACGCGCGCGTTCATGTATCCGTTGTCCTGATACTTCGCCTGGATGGCGGCCACGTCTTTCTCCAGCTTCTCCGAGTTGATCCGCTTGGTCAGGTTCCAGACGCGCCACCAATCGCGGTCACCGACCTCGACGAGCTTTTTCAGCTCGCGAGCCGTAAAGACCGTATTGCCTTCGAAACGGACGTCGTTGAGCAAGGCGCGCTCCCCTTCGGTGATGTAATAGGTGATGCGCGTGAATCCGGTTTCGGCGACTTTCTCCTGCTGATAGCGGATGTCGACGTCCGGGAACCCCTTCTTCTGGTATTCCTCGCGGATCTTCGTGGCCGCCTCTTGCAACTTGATGTCGTCCACGATGCTGCCCCTCCCCAGGTCGACCGCGCGTTCGAGATCGCGGCTCGAAATCGAGTTGTTGCCCAGAAAAACGACTTCACCCAGGCTCGTGCGCGGCTCCACGATGACCGTGAGCTTCACGCCGTCGCCGGAGGGCTCGGGAATGATGCTCACGTTGGCGGCCACTCCCGAGGCGATCAGGTTCTTGATGTCCGCGTCGCTCTTTTCCTGCGTGTACGTCGAGCCGACCTTCAGGCTCATGTTTGAAAGCACACGGTCGCGGTCAACCGTCGCCCCGCCGGCCGCCCGGACTTCAATCGACCTCACGACCTGCACGATCGGACCAGGAAAATCGAACCCGGCTGGATCGACCGCGGAATCCTGGCCGCGCACATCGGCAGGGCACGAAAACAGCACCGCGGCCGCCACCATCAGGACGGACCGCAGGGGGACGCGGGAAGCGGATCGGCTGGCGGTGGTGGAGAGCGGTCGGTCAATCATGAGCAGGTCGCGGGTGGGAACACGGAATGCA
>CAZYHO010000063.1:0-14681 GCA_964647495.1 uncultured Akkermansia sp.
GGGTGCTTGTCGAGCAGGGCGGTGATGGCGGCCTGGAGTTTCGATGCATCGAAGTCATCAGGGAAATCACCGTCGATGGCGCCGTTGCCGTCGTGGGCGATTTCCAGGGCGTCCAGAAACGTGATGAGCATGGGAGCCTCGGCTTTCATGAGCCAGACCTGGAGAATCTGGTGGCCGACCTCGTCGTTGATTTTCAGGCGCAGGGCGTCGAGCATCCAGGCGATCTGCTGGTCGCCGGATTTTTTCTGGACGAATTCGAGGCGGAGTTTTTTGTTTTTTGCCAGGGTGGCGAGAGTGGCGCGGTAGACATCTCTGAGATCGGTCCGGAGGTAGCGGACGATCTCGGCGCCGAGGCCGGGGCTGATTTGAGAGAACAGGTCGCAGGCTTTCATGCAGGGGCGAAGGGGGACAGGATCGGGCGAAACCGCGGCCGGCGGAGGCCGGACGGCGGCGAGCGTGGAGTGATGGCGCGCGCGCGGCGGGCGTCAAGCCCCGGGCAACTCGCGGATGCGGAGGGCGCGGTACCAGACCTCGTCGCCGTGGTCCTGGAGCAGGATGTGTCCTTTGCGCGTGCCGAAATCGGCGGCCGCCTTGAACTTGCTCCCGGCCAGTGCGGCGCGCCACTCGGGGCTGTCGAGGTCGACGTCCACGATCTTCTCGCCGTTGAGCCAGTGTTCGAGGCGCGATCCGCGGGCCACGACGCGCGATTGGTTCCACTCGCCGACGGCGCGCAGTTTTTTCGTCGTCGCGGCGGGCACGATGTCGTAAATCGCGCCGGCGCTCCGCTTCGGGTCGGCGCCGTCCGAGTGCGCGGCGTCGTCGAGAATCTGAAATTCCGGACCGATGTCGCGGCCGGCCGGCGCGTACTCGCCCACGCGGTATTTCACGCCGCTGTTGGCGCCGCGCGTGACCTTCCATTCGAATTCGAGTTCGAAATCGGCCCACTCTCCGGCGGTCAGGATGTCCCCGCCGATGCCGCCGCGGCGGATCGCGCCGTCGCGCGCCTCCCAGCCGACCGTGACCGGTTTTCCCGTCAAGGTGCGCCATCCCTCGAACGACTGGCCATCGAAGAGTGATTGCCATTTTCCGGGGGCGGGCGATTCCGGTTTCTCGGCCGGCAACCAGAGGGAAAATGCCAGGAAAAACAGGGGCAGACAAAGGCGGAAGCGAAAGCGGCTCATATTGATTGATTCCGGGGGCGCCATGGACGACGGGACGAGGCATTGTGGGGGCAATCCGGACCACTTGGCAACCAAAACTCCGCAAAATCACCCGTTCGCTGAATCGTGCCTGGCAAGCAGTTATGGATTGACTCGCCCCGGCCGAATTCCTAATTATCGCCTTCAACCCAATTTCCACTCATCATCGGAGACACATCATGGCTACCATCACCAAACGAGATCTGGTTATCGCGCTCAGCAACGAGACAGGGTTGCCCCAGCGCGAAGTCTTTTCCATCATCCAGGGGCTCATCGACAGCATCACTGAATCGCTCGCGAATAACGACGAAGTCGTGCTGCGCAATTTCGGCACCTTCCTTGTGCGCGAAACCAAAGCCAAGATCGGGCGCAATCCGAACCAGCCCGAGAAGGACGTGAAGATCCCGCCGCGCACAATCGTCAAGTTCAAGCCCGGCAAGGAAATGAAGGACCGCGTGGCGAAACTGTACAAGAAGTTGAAGTAGCCGTCCTCCGCCGCCGATTCACGGAGCGCCGACGACGGCCGCCGGGGCCGGCCGGATCCCGCGGAACGGCGGCACTCGTGCCGGGTCTTCCCGAAATTCTCAGCCATGGCCGCGCGCAAGGCATCCCGGGCCCGCCCCATGCCGGTGCAGGTCGACCTGAACCTCGTCTTCGGCGGGCCGGCGCCCTCGCTGAGTTCCGTGGATCCGCCTGCCGCAAAGGACGCGGCGCCGCCGGAGCGGATAGCCGAGGAAGAAGAGACGATGGCGGATGGCGTGCGCCCCCCGCGGCGAGGCGAGGGACGGGCGCCCGCGCCCGCCGGAAAATCGGCAGGAGGCGCGACGGCCGAATGCGCGGACTTTTCGGCGGCCGCCGATGACGCGCGTGCCGACGGCGGCATGGAGCGGGGGGTGTGGACCGTCACGCAGTTGACCAAGCGAATCCGGCGTGTGCTGGAGAGCGACCTGGGGCACGTCTGGGTGACCGGCGAGCTGAGCAATGTGCGGCGCCAGGCGACCGGGCACTCGTATTTCACGCTCAAGGACGCCGGCGCGCAATTGAGTTGCGTGTTGTTTCGCGGAAACGCGATCCGAGGCATGCCGGCGCCCGAGGACGGCTTGCGCGTGCAGCTCGGCGGCGAGATCAGCGTGTACGAACCGCGCGGACAGTACCAGTTGATCGTGCATGAAATGCAGGTGGCCGGAATCGGTGTGCTGCAGGCGAAATTCGAGGCGCTCAAACGGCGTCTGGCCGCCGAAGGAATGTTCGACGCGGCACGCAAACGGCCGCTCCCGGTTTTCCCCGCCTGCCTCGCCCTCGTGACCTCGCCGACGGGCGCCGCCGTGCGCGACATGCTCAGCATCCTCGCGCGCCGCGCCCCGTGGGTCCGCATCCTCATCTTCCCCGTGCGCGTCCAGGGCGACGGCGCGGCGGAGGAAATCGCGGCCGCCATCCGCCGGCTCGGCGAGGCCCCGCGTTTCGGCCTGCCGCGTGCCGACGTGATCATCGCCGGTCGAGGCGGCGGCAGCATCGAGGACCTGTGGTGCTTCAACGAGGAATCCGTCGCCCGCGCGCTCGCGGAATCGCCCGTCCCCACGGTCTCGGCCGTCGGGCACGAAATCGATTTCACCATCGCCGATTTCGCGGCCGACTTCCGGGCGCTGACGCCAAGCGCGGCCGCCGAACTGGTCGTGCCGGACGCGGCGGACCTGCGAAGACGCCTGGAAACCCGGGCGCGCACGCTGCGTGCCCACGTCCACGAGGCGCTGCGCCACGCCCGCACCATCGTCGATTTCCACAGCCGCGGCCCGCTCGTCCGTGAACCGGCGCGCTTCCTCGCCCAGAGCGCCCAGCAGGTCGACTCACTGGCCGCCGACCTCGCCTCGGCCGCGCGCTCCAGCCTTGGCGCCCGCCACGACCGGCTGGCACGGATCGCCCAGCGGCTGGCGGCCCAGCGGCCGGCCCAGGTGCTCGCGCAGCGCCGGCAAAGCGCCGCCCATTTGCAGACCCGGCTGCACGCGGCCTGGCTGCGGCACTGGACCGCGGCACACGACCGCTTCGCCCGCTCCCGCGATCTGCTGCGCTCCCTCGGGCCGCAGGCCGTGCTCTCGCGCGGATACACCATGACGTTGACCGCCGGCGGTCATGTCCTCACACGCGCCTCCCAGGTCCGTCCGGGCGACCGCCTCACAACCCGGCTCGCCGATGGCGCCGTCGAAAGCGTCGTCGACTCGACATCGATCGATTCTCCCCTTGACCAGGAGGGGAATCATTTCAGGATCATGAGGAATCTTTCCGGTTCGCGCCGTAGTGGTGAACCGGGCTGACCGGAAGTCCGGTCGTTCCGGTGGGACGCTGCGGGTGGTGGTGAATCGCCGCCCAGGGCGGGTGTGCGGACTGGGGGGATGTGTATAATTTCGTCGGGGCGGGCCGCAATTCCCCATCGGGAGTCGTCCGCCATCACCCATTTTCATTTCCTGTTTCCACGCCCCCTTTCCAACGCACATGTTCGGCAGACTTTTCGGATTCTTTTCCAGTGACATCGGCATCGACCTGGGCACCGCCAATACTCTCGTCTACGTCAAGGACCGCGGCATCGTCCTCCGCGAACCTTCCGTCGTCGCCGTCAAATGCGGCACCAACGAGGTGCTGGCCGTCGGTGACGACGCCAAGCGCATGCTCGGCCGCACCCCGGGCAATATCGTTGCCATCAGACCGCTGCGGGACGGCGTCATCGCGGATTTTGACGTGACGGAGGCGATGCTCCGCCATTTCATCCGTAAAGTGCACAGCCGGCGCGGGCTGGTGCGGCCGAGGGTCGTCATCGCCGTCCCCTCCGGCATCACAGAAGTCGAAAAACGCGCCGTCAAGGAAAGCGCGCTCCAGGCCGGCGCCCGCGAAGTGTACATGATCGAGGAACCGATGGCGGCGGCCATCGGGGTCGGCCTGCCGGTGCAGGAGGCCAGCGGCAACATGATCGTGGATATCGGCGGCGGCACCACCGAGGTCGCCCTCATTTCACTCTCCGGCATCGTCTACAGCCGGAGCGTCCGCGTCGCCGGAGACGAACTGGACGAATCGATCGTCCAGTATATGAAACGCGCCTACTCGCTCATGATCGGAGAGCGCACGGCCGAGGAAATCAAGATCCGCATCGGATCCGCTTATCCGATCGAAAAGGAAATGACCATGGAGGTCAAGGGCCGCGACATGGTCGCCGGACTGCCCAAGACCATCACCATCACCAGCCAGGAGGTCCGCGAAGCCCTCGTCGAACCTCTCAACACCATCGTCGACGCGGTCCGCGTCACGCTCGAACGCTGCCCGCCCGAACTCTCCGCCGACCTCGTCGACCGCGGCATCATGCTCGCCGGCGGCGGCGCGCTGCTCCGCGGCTTTGACAAGTTGCTGCAGGAGGAAACCGGCCTGCCGGTGCACATCGCCGACGACCCGCTGAGCGCAGTCGGCGTGGGCACAGGCATGGTTCTCAACGAACTGGCCTTCCTGCAGCGCGTGGCCAGCATGGAAGCGTGAGTGGCGACTCGGGCGCCGGCCTCCTGATAACAATGAACCCAGCATGGATGACCGATGACGCCGGATCCCCTCCCGGGCTGATCCGGATGGCGTGCGGCTGAACCATGACAGCCTCCATTCACCGAAGCATCATGAGGCAACTGAACATCGTGGCGCTGCTCCTCTTCCTCGGTGCGGTTGGATGGGTCTTTTCCTGGCCGGGTCCGGCGGCGCTGACGGTCAAGGAGCGTGTGATGAATGTTTTTTCCCCCTTCATGCGCACCGGCGCGGCCGTCCAGGAAGGCGTCACCCGATTCGGTTCGCCGGAGCGCACGCCGTCCGAACTGGCCCAGGAAATCACCGAACTGCGCCAGCAGGCCGGCCGCCAGCAGATCATGCTCGAGGAATACGACGCCGTGCTCCGCGAGAACAACGAGCTGCGCACCATGCTCGCGTTCGCCAAAAACCACCCGCTGCGCCTGACCACCGCGCGCATCCTCTCACGCAATTCCGCCACCTACTGGAGCACGGCCGTCATCGACCGCGGACTGGCGGACAACCTGGCCGCCGATCTGCCGGTCCGCACCGCCGAGGGCCTGGTCGGCAAAATCGTCCACCTCTTCGAGCGCGAATCCGAAATCCTCTTCATCACCGACGAGACATGCAAGGTGTCGGTGCGCATCGAAGGCACCAACGAGCAGGGCATCCTCAGCGGGCTCCGCGGCCAGATCAGCCGCACCCCGGAGCTGCGCATCACTTACCTCCCCCAGGAAGCCACCATCCCCATCGGCGCCAAGGTCTACACCTCGGGCAAAGGCGGCGTCTTCCCGTCGGGTATCCTCGTCGGCGAAATCACACGCTTTCGAAAACTCGACGACGGCGGCGAGGCGCTCGTGCGCCCGGCCGTCGACTTCGAAAAAATCAAATATGTCTTTGTCATCGACAGGGAGGAGTCACCATGATTTTCTGCCTGTCATTGGCCATGTTGCTGGCCCTGTCCTTTCTTGCCCAGGAATTCATCCCGGTCATTCCATGGGCCTACGAAGCGCGGCTGCTGCTGGTGCCGGTTGTCTTTTTCGCGTGCGCGGTGGCCGTCCCGTTTCCGCTCATGCTCCTCTTCGCCTTCGCCACCGGCTTCGTCTGGGATGCCCGCCATCTCGTCATCGACGGCGCCCCCATGGCCGAACAGGTCATCAGCACCACGGCGGTCCTCGACACCGCCAGCCCGGCCTTCGGTTACTCGATCGTGCTGTACGGGCTGCTCGGCTCGCTGATGCAAGGGATCCGGCCGCTTTTCCGCCGCGGCCGGTGGGAACTCCCGGTCCTCATGTGCGGCCTGGGGACCGGCCTCCTCCTCACCGTCGAACACCTCTGGTTCTGTTTCCTCCGCGGCCGCTTTTTCTTCTCCGAAGCCATCTGGCTCCACATCGGCACCACAGCCCTCCTTTCCATGATGATCTCCCCGGTCATCTTCTTCTTCGTCCACTCACTGTCCCGGCTCTCCGGATACCAGATCCGGTACGACGGCATCGAACTCAGACGCGCATGGTGACCCGCTACGTCATCCGGCTTTACCTTTACGGCCTGCTCATGGCCGCCGGGTTCTCCGTGCTCCTCTGGCGCCTCTGGGTCGTCCAGATCGAGGATCACAAAAAATACCTCGCCCAGCTCCCGCAGGCCGCCCTCACCGTCCAGCGCATCCCGGGCATCCGCGGCGAAATCCGCGACCGCAACGGCATCCCGCTCGCCACCAACAGTGTCAGCTACGAAATCAAGCTGGACCTCCGCGAAATCGAGCGCCGCTACAGCAGCCGCCACAAGGAAATCCCGCGGAATCTCTATCCGCATCCCGACGGCTTCGGCACCAGGCGCCTGCGCGAGGAGGCCGATATCTACGCCATGTACGCCGCCGAGGTCGCGCCACAACTCGAGCGGCTCAACCTCGCCGTCGACATCAAGCCCGATGTCATGCGCCGCCACTACCGGACCAACCTCGGCATCATCCCGTTCACCTATCGGAGAAACGTCGCGTTCGATGACATCGCCGTGGTCGCCGAGCAGGGCCAGTTCCTCGAAGGCGTGACCATCTCGAAACGCACCATCCGCCAATACCCGTATGGCGCCTTGCTCAGCCACGTCCTCGGATACGTCAAACAACGAGGCGACCTCTTTGTCCCGGAAGAAGACGCCGGGAAATACGATTTTTACGAAGGCGGTGACGACGAGGGCGCCGACGGCATCGAGGCGACCATGGAAGTCCTGCTGCGCGCGCGGCCCGGCCAGCGTGTCTACCCGATGAACGAGCACCGCAGGGTCGTCCATGAGGAGTTGATCGACCGCCGGATCGAGCCGATCAAGGGGCACGACGTCTATCTCACCATCGATCTGGACCTCCAGATCATCGCCGAACTGGCGCTCCGCGAGGCCAAAGTCGGCCGCGGCGCCGCCGTCGTCATGGATCCCCGCAACGGCGATGTGCTCGCGCTGGCCTCCGTGCCCAGCTTCGACCCCAACAAGTTCATCCCCGAAATCGAACTCACTGACTGGAAGGCGTACACGGACGACAAGACGCAGCCGCTCAGGAATCGCGCGATTTCAGCGTACGCCCCGGGCAGCATCTACAAGATACCGATCGCGATCGCCGGCTGTTACCGCGGCCAGTCCCGCCGCATCTTCACATGCGGCGGCGGCATGCAATTCGGCTCGCACTTTTCCAGGTGCACCGGCAACCACGGCATGATCAATCTCAGCGATGCCATCATGCGCTCGTGCAACGGATTCTTTTACCGCTACGGCATGGCCACCGGCATCAAAAACATCGACACCGTGGGCGAATGGTTCAACCTCGGCGAGCCGACCGGCATCGAACTCATGGGCGAGGATGGCGGCGTGCTCCCGGGTCCCGACGCGCTCGATGGCGGAGAATCATGGAGCGAAGCCCAGACCGCCTTCACCGCCATCGGCCAGGGCCAGGTGCTCGCCACCCCGCTGCAAATGTGCGCCGTCACCGCCTCGGTCGCCAATGGCCGCGCCGCCTGGAGGCCGAGGCTCGTCGACCGCACCTTCGATCACGCCGAGGGCATGGAAACACGCCACACACCGCGCGTGAGGCAGGAATTCGCGGCCGATACGGACCCCATCCCTCCCGAGATCGAGCTGGTCCGCAAGGCGATGTGGCGAGTCGTGCACGGCGACGGAGGCACCGCCCGGAGCATCCGCACCAAAGACTATGAAATCGCCGGCAAGACCGGCACCGCGCAGGCATGGCTCGAAGGGAAACCCCGCAATGAAGACACCAAGGATTACAAGACCTGGTTCATCGCGTTCGCGCCCTACGCCGACCCGAAATTCGCCGTCTGCGTCTTCGTCGAAAACGGGACATCCGGCGGCGGCACCTCCTCCCCCATCGCCGCGCGCATCCTGAAACAGGCGATCGCCCACGACCGCGGCGCCTACCACCCGCCGCGCCTGCCGCTCACGGAAGCCAAAGGCCATTTCGACCGCCTCGAACGCACCGTCTACCTCGATGATCCGGTCGACGCCGCGCTGCTCGCCGCCGCGTCCGCCGGCGGCGAGGAAGATCCGGTGGCCGACATCGGCCCGCCGCCGCCGCGCCGCGCCCAGACCTCGCGCCCATCGTCCGCCAGCCCCAAACCCAAACCCAGAAACAGATCGGCTCAGGACGACGAGGCACGCCGTGCCCGCCGTCCCGCGAGCCCGCCGCCACCCGCCGCGCCGGCCAACCCGCCCCCCGCGCCGCCGCGCACCCTCATGGACAAAATCCTCAGACGCGACCGGTCACAGTAGTCCGGCCGCACCTCACCCCACCCTTCTGCCCATCCCCCACCACCCATTGAAAGCGATGATTCGCGCCATAAAGAAACTCTTCGGTGTCGGGAGCGATTTCCGCTCCGGCATCAAGATTGTCGTCAACAAAGAAAAACTCGAAACCCGTGTCGCCCTGGTCGAAAACGGCATGCTCGAGGAATACACCATCGAGCGCAGCGACTCCGACAACGTCGTCGGCAGCATCTTCAAAGGCAAGGTTCGCAACCTCGAACCGGGCCTCAAAGCGATGTTCGTCGACCTCGGATTCGAGAAAAATGCCTTCCTCCATTATTGGGACGCCATCCCGGCCGCCCTCGACGAGGAACTCGAAGCCATCGAGCGCGCCGGCAAGTCGTCCCGAAAACCGAAAATCACCAGCAAGGACATCCCGTCGATCTATCCGGTCGGCTCCGAAGTCATGGTCCAGGTGACCAAAGGCCCGATCGGCAACAAAGGCCCCCGTGTCACCACCAACATTTCGCTCGCCGGCCGCTACATGGTCCTCATGCCTCGCAACGACCAGTTCGGCATCAGCAAAAAAATCGAAGATCCCAAGGAACGCCTGCGCCTGCGCCGCATCATGGAGCGCCTCAGCGTGCCCGAAGGCATGGGCATCATCCTGCGCACCGCCGCCCTCGGCATGAAGACACGCTACTTCGTGCGCGACCTCGCCATGCTCATCGAACAGTGGCAGAAGGTCGAGGAAAACAACGCCTCCATGAAATCGCCCGCCCGCGTCTTCAACGAGCCCGACCTCGTCGAACGCACCGTGCGCGATTTCCTCACCGAGGAAGTGGACGAAGTCATCTGCGATGACCAGGGCACCACCGAACGCATGCGCCAGCTCGCGGGCCAGATCAGCCGCCGCTCGAAGCGTCGCATCCGCCTCCACACCGGCGGCCAGTCGATCTTCGATCACTTCGGCATCCAGAAACAGATCGACAACGCCTTCTTCCGCCAGGTCTGGCTCCCCTGCGGCGGGTATCTCGTCATCGACGAAACCGAGGCCATGATCGCCATCGACGTCAACACCGGCCGCAACAAGGGCGCCAAGGACCTCGACAAAACCATCCTCCAGACCAACCTGGAGGCCGCCGCCGAGGTCGCCCGCCAGGTCCGCCTCCGCAACATCGGCGGCCTCATCGTCGTCGATTTCATCGACATGAAGGCCGAACGCGATCGCAAGGCGGTCTACAAGGTGATGAAGGACGGCCTCAAACGCGACAAGGCCAAAACCCAGGTCCTCCCGATCTCCCCGTTCGGCCTCATGGAAATGACCCGCCAGCGGCTGCACGAAAGCCTGAGCACCTCGATCTTCGACCCCTGCCCGTATTGCCACGGCACCGGCCGCATCAAGACACCGACCAGCATGTCCGTCGAACTCCAGCGCAAACTGCACTCACTGCTGCCCACGCTCCCCGAGAACCAGCGCGACGTGCTCATCGTCGTGCACCCGGATGTCATGCAGCGGCTGCGCAAGGAAGACGCCGATCACCTCATGGAAATCGAGCGCCGCCACCTCTGCCGCCTCACGTTCCGCGCGGACGCCGCATTCCACCGCGAGAAAATCGTCATCGCCGACGCCGGCTCCGGCACGGAACTCCTCAAGCCGGCCGCCTGACCCACGCACCCGCGCGCGCCCGACCGCCCATGCCCATCTCCATCGTCACCGGCGCCGCCGGCTTCCTCGGATCGCACCTCACGGACCGCCTGCTCGCCGAAGGCCATCAGGTCATCGGGCTGGACAACCTCATCACAGGCAGCGAGGCCAACATCGAACACCTCGCCGGCCACGACCGCTTCCGCTTCATCAAGCAGGACGTCACCAACCACCTCTTCCTCCCGGGACCGGTCGATTTCATCTGGCACCTCGCCTCGCCCGCCAGCCCGGTCGATTACCTCGAATACCCGATCCAGACGCTCAAGGTCGGGTCGCTCGGCACCCACAACGCCCTCGGCCTGGCCCGCTCGAAAAAAGCGCGCTTTTTCCTCGCCAGCACCAGCGAGTGTTACGGAGATCCGCTCGTCCACCCGCAACGCGAAGACTATTGGGGCAACGTCAACCCGGTCGGCCCTCGCGGATGTTACGACGAAGCCAAACGCTTCGCCGAAGCCATGACCATGGCCTACCACCGCGCCCACGGCATCGACACACGCATCGTCCGCATCTTCAATACCTACGGCCCACGCATGCGCCTCCGCGACGGCCGCGTCGTCCCCAATTTCATCGCCCAGGCGCTTGCCGACCAGCCGCTCACCATCCACGGCGACGGATCCCAGACCCGCTCGTTCTGCTATGTCGACGACCTCATCGAAGGATTCTGGCGCCTCATGCAGGCCGATCACCACGAGCCGGTCAACATCGGCAACCCCGGCGAACTCACCATTATCCAGTTCGCCGAGAAAATCCGCGCCCTCACCGGCAGCCGCTCCCCGCTCGAACACCACCCCCGCCCGGTCGACGACCCCAAGGTCCGCCGCCCCGATATCTCCCTCGCCCGCTCGCTCCTCGGCTGGGAGCCGGCCGTCCCCCTCGACGATGGGCTGCGCCGCACCATCACCCATTTCCGCGGCAGCGTCTGACCTGAGGCCCGATCATGAACCAATCGAGAAGACTCTGAACCAGAGGTGAAAGGCGGGTGGCCGGGAATCCGGCGACCCGGAAAGCGGCGATCCGGGCGGCGGCTGCGAGATCCGGCTCAAGCCGGCCTGTTCAGACGCGTTCGCCCGACAGACTCTTTCGAACTTTCGACACTGCAAGGGCGTGCGGCCTCAGACAGACTGCGGCGCTCCCGGAAGTGGCTTCGTGAAAGGTTGTTCCGGGCGCCGCTTCGCTCGTCGGTCTCACTTTCTCCTTGGAAGAACGGCGGTGAAGTTGCCCAGGCCGCGGCGCAGGTTGGAGGGTTCGGCGTACTCGTCCATCAGTTCGTCCTCGTAGATGAGGCGCAGCACGAATCCGTAGTATGTCCGGCGGCCGAGCTGCTTGAGTGTGGCATCGTCGAAGGGCCGTTGCCGGTAGGTGAAATCGACCTCCTCATAAGCGGACGCCTTCCAGTCGGGCAGGGCCGAGAGCCAGTGGGTCGTCGGAGTGTCGCACGAGCTGAGGTCGATTTCTTCGCTGTTGACGAAGTCGAGGAAATAGATTTGCAGCGTGACTTTTGCGGGATCGATGTCGGGGGCGCCGCTGCCGCGGGCGATGGCGGCCTTGACGTGGACGATTTCGGCGCCGCCCGCATCGCGGCCGGGCGGCGTGGCCTCGACGCGGGCGAAGCTCAGGGCGCGTTCCCGCTGGGGAACGCCGGCGGCCATGACGCGCGCGTATCGGTCGACTCCCGCGGCCAGGGCGTGGCCGAGGTGGTGGCGGTACGAAGGATCGGCGCCGAGTTTCCTGCCTTCGACCGGATGGCCGAGGCGGCCGAGGTTGCACACGACGGCGGGGATGCGAATCCCCTTGAGTTCCTGGAACCGCGCGCGCCGGATGCCCAGGTCCTCGGTTTCGGCTCCGGCGACGAGCGCTCCTTGCAGCGCGGTGGCGAGCGCCATCGATTCCCGGTCATTGATGTTGCCGGGATAAAACTTGGCGTCGGGCGCGCCCCCCTCGTCGCCGGTGGTCGTCGGCGTGCCGGACGGAGCGAGCGTGAACATCGAAACCCCGCGCTCGCGTTCCCCGCCGAATCCGCAATGCAGGCTGATGAAAACCGCCTCCTCCTTCACCGCGTGCGCGCGCTCGAGCCGCGCCGCGATCGACATCGCCGTGTCCCCCTCGCGCGTCAGCACCACCGTGTAGCCGGCCTGTTGAAGCGCGGCTTGCGCCCGTCGCGCGACATCGAGCGTCACGTCCTTTTCACTGCCGTGGCGCGACGTCAGGCCAGTCTCGGCGCCGCCGCGCGCGGGGTCGAGCACGACGACCTTGAGATGGCCCGGATCCCGCATCTGGTCCGGACGCAGGATCGGGTCGATGACGTGGATCAGGTCGAACGCGGAGAGGATCACCTTGCCGTCGCGCGTCGCCACCAGCGGATAGCTCAAGTAGAACTTCAGCGAGTTGATCGAGACCAGTTTCGATCCCGCCTGGCCTTGGCACCGGATCGGAAAGTCGCGGCCATCGAGCCTCTTCGACTTCTCCAGCGTGACCGACCTCCCCTGCTTCGTGTACGTGGGAAACTCGAAAAACCGGGCGACATCCGCGAGGTCGATGTACGCCTGGCCGCGGTGATCGATGACAGTCCATCCGGGTCGCGCCTTCGTCGGAGCCGGACCGGTCGCGGGCTTCTCGGGCGGCGGTTTGTTCTGCGCCCACGCCCCCCCGCCCGTCAACCAGACGGCCAACACAACAACAGCCAAGGGAAACAACGGCATAAATCAATCAAACGGCCCGAACCGGCGGGCGCGCCGGCGCGCTCCCCAGCCTCGTCTCTATGGCGTCGCCTCCGCCTCATTCAACCTGCCTTTCCACACCGCGGCCCAGTGATCAGTATTCAGAAGAGGAAGAAGGATTCAGAAGTGCCCACCGAGCAGTGCCCAATAACGGGTGACGAATGACGAGTGAGCACCGCCCTTGCGCCGCCACGCACTCGCGTCCTCATTGGCGCATGGACGAAAAATTTGCCGCTTACGCGCACCCCGAGGCCCTCGTCAGCACCGGGTGGCTGGCCCGGCGCCTCGATGACCCGGACCTCCGGATCGTCGAGAGCAACGAGGATCTGCTTCTTTATGACACCGGTCATATCCCTGGCGCCGCGCACATCGACTGGCGCGCCGACCTCAACGACGCTCTGATCCGCGATTACATCGAGCCCGACCGCTTCGCCGCCCTCTGCGCCCGCAACGGGATCAGCCCCGGCACGACCGTCATCTTTTACGGGGACAAATCCAACTGGTGGGCCTGCTACGCCTTCTGGGTCTTTCAGTTGTTCGGCCACACGCGCGCCCGAATCCTCGACGGCGGACGCGCCAAATGGATCGCCGAAGGCCTGCCGATGACCCGTGACGTGCCACACCCGTCACCCGCCGATTACCCGCCGCCCCCACAGCGCCTCGACAGCGCCATTCGCGCGTTCTACGCCGACACCCGCTCCCACATGCAGGCCGGGCGCCCGCTCATCGATGTCCGCAGCCCGAAAGAATTCTCCGGCGAAACGACCCACATGCCCGAGTACCCGCAGGAAGGCGTGCTCCGCGGCGGCCACATCCCGGGCGCCCGATCGGTCCCGTGGGCCACCGCCGCCAATCCCGACGGCACATTCAAGGACGCCGCCTCCCTGCGCGAAATCTACTCGCAAGACCTCGGCCTCAACCCGGACGATGACATCATCGCCTACTGTCGCATCGGCGAGCGCTCAAGCCACACATGGTTCGTCCTCAAATACCTGCTCGGCTACGAGAAGGTCCGCAATTACGACGGCTCCTGGACCGAATGGGGAAACATGGTGCGCAGCCCGGTCGAACGCCCCTGATTTCCCCGACGCATGGGGTGTTGCGACAGGGTATCCCCGCGGAGCACCCTGTCGGAAGTCGAAAACGAGGTGGCCATGGCTCGAATTGGTGTGACGCGGCGGCCCGGATCCGGCAGTGTGGGAGGCATGAGCGAGATCACCGAGGGACTTGTCAACGAGGTGTGGCACGAACTGGTGTCGGCCTCCGCGGATGAGGTGGATGGGGGGATCGCGCGGTTCCGGCGGGCGCAGCCGGTGCTGGCCGGGTACGTGCGCGCGGTGGAGGAGGGTGTGTTTGCGGAGGACGAGCGGGGGGAACTCACGCTATTCGCGGTATGGGCGCACGAGGTCTGCCGGCGGACCGGCCGCGCGCGCCGGGAGATCGACGAGGAAACGATCGAGGCGATGCTGAGCGAGAACGAACGGCTGCTCACGGTCATGGAGGCCGCGCCGGTCACCGACGTGATGAGCAGCGCCGCCGAGTGGACGGCGACTTATGCTCACATGCCGTTGCTCGGCGCGATGATTCATCGGGCGATGCATGGCGAGATGGAGAACCCGCGCCGTGTCGATGATTTTCTGGGCCTGCTCATGCTCCATGCGAAGACGTTGGTCGATTGCCTGGCGCTCGACTGAGGGACGCGGCCATAAAAGATTCGACAGTTGGCGCTGATTTTCTGGAGAGCGCTGGCAGCGCCGCATGATCTGGTTCTCGGGTAGGGCG
>CAZYHO010000064.1:0-14639 GCA_964647495.1 uncultured Akkermansia sp.
CACTCGTCACTCGTCATTCGTCATTCGTCATTCGTCATTCGTCATTCGTCATTCGCAGGCCCATCCATTCCCTTCTTTTCCCCCGAACCGACCCTCCGACCTCTGAACGCTTCCCGCTGCGCTCTAAATACCGTCCTCTGCCTTCCGACCTCTGACCTCTGAAAACCAAGAAAAAACCGTCCGTATGAAACCAATGTTTCCACACATCGCGGCCTTTGTGGCGGTGAGCGCCGCCGGATCGCTGAACGCCGAGTTGCGTCTGCCGGCGATCATCGGCGACCACATGGTCTTGCAGCAGCAACTGGCCAATCCGATCTGGGGTTGGGATGCGCCGGGCACCCAGGTGACGGTGACTTTTGCCGGCCAGGAGAAATCGGCCGTCGCCGCAGAGGGCAGCGGGAGGTGGCAGGTGAAACTCGACCCGTCGCCGGCGAGCGCAGATCCGCGGGTGCTGACCATCAAAGGGACAAGCGAACGCGCGGTGCAGGACGTGCTGGTCGGCGAAGTGTGGATCTGTTCGGGCCAGTCAAACATGCAGTGGGATTTGCGGCAGTCGGATGACGGGGACCTCGACGCATTGACGGCGAAACTGCCGCGCCTCCGCCTGATTTCAGTGCCGCAGGTCGGCACGCAGGAATTGAAGGACGATTTCCAGGGGGCCTGGGCCGCGTGCACGCCGGACTCGGCGGCCACTTTTTCCGCGATCGGGTACTATTTCGGCCGCCAATTGCACGACACTCTCGACGTGCCGATCGGGTTGATCGACAACGCGTGGGGTGGCTCCGCGGCAGAGGCATGGATCCGCCGGGACGTGCTGGACAAGGACGAGCGTTTTGCCGGGCTCGTGGCCGAGTGGAAGGCGCGGGAGGACGCGCTGCCCGCGGAGCTGGAGGCCTACGAGGCGAAACTCGCCGAGTGGAAAGTGAAAGCGGCGGAAGCCGAGGCCGCGAACCAGCCGCCGCCACGCCGTCCGGGTTCGCCTGAGGGCGCGATGACAGGCAACCACCGCCCCGGCAACATTTATGGCGGCGTGCTTCACGCGACGGTCGGTTATGGCATCAAGGGGGCCATCTGGTATCAAGGCGAATCGAACGCGGGCCGCGCGCACCAATACCGCACCCTCTTTCCGCTGATGATATCGCACTGGCGCGACGTGTGGCAGCAGGGCGACTTTCCGTTCTACTGGGTGCAGCTCGCCGACTTCATGGGCGAAAAACCGGAGCCGGGCGACAGCGCCTGGGCCGAACTGCGCGAGGCGCAGACACTGACCCAAAGCGCCATCCCCAATGGCGGGCAGGCCGTCATCATCGACATCGGCGAAGGGAACGACATCCACCCGCGCAACAAACGCGAAGTCGGCGCCCGCCTCGCCCGCCTCGCTCTCGCCAAAGACTATGGCTTCTCCTCGCTCCCGGCGCGCAGCCCGGAATTCAGGAACTTGGCCATCGAAAACGGCAAGGCCACACTGACTTTCGACCACGCGCATGGCGGCCTGCGCGCCCATGACGATTCCACCGTCAAGGGATTCGCGATTTGCGGCGAAGACCGCCGGTGGGTCTGGGCACAGGCCGCCATCACCGGCCAGAAGAGGGACCAGATAGAGGTCTCGTCACCCGAGGTCGCCGCGCCTGTCGCCGTCCGCTATGCCTGGGCCGACAATCCCGTTTGCAACGTCGTTTCCAACGCCGGCGGGCTGCCGCTGACTCCGTTTCGCACGGACGATTTCCCGATGGTCACCGGGCCTCAACCCTGACATGCCAGCCAAGCCCCTCCTCACTTACACCCGCGCGCTGACCGGGGACCAGGTCTCGCGCCTGCGTCGAATCCTGGAGCGGAACGGATTCCGGTTTTCGCCGAAGGAGCACACGCTCTACGCCGCGAGCAACGGCAGGGTCAATGTGGCGGTCTACGCCAAAGGCCCGAAAGTGCTCGTCCAGGGCAAGGGCACCGCCGATTTCGTGACCTTCACGCTCGAGCCCGAGGTCCTCGAAGCAGCCGAATTGGGTTACGAGGAAATCCTCAATCCCGATATGTTCGAGCCGCATTTCGGCATCGACGAAAGCGGCAAGGGCGACTTCTTCGGGCCGCTCGTCGTCGCCGGCGTGTACGTCGACCGCGAAATCGCGCGCCAGTTCCGCGATGCCGGCGTGATGGACAGCAAGCGCATCACCACCGATGACGGCATCCGCGCGCTCGCCGACGCCATCCGCGCCATCCCGCGCGCCCAAAGTTACGTGCTCAGCCTCGGGCCGGCCAGGTACAACGAGATGTACCCGAAATACCGCAGTCTGAACTACATGCTCGCCTGGGCGCACGCCGAAGTCATCACCGTCCTCAAACGATACGTCCCGGAATGCCCGCGCGCCCTCAGCGACCAGTTCGCCGACGAGGCGCTGCTCGACCGCGCCGTGAAGGCCAGAAAACTGGGCGATTTCCAGCTCGACCAGCGGACCAAGGGCGAGGCCGATCCCGCCGTCGCCGCCGCTTCCATTCTCGCCCGCGAACGGTTCATCGACTGGATGGACGAGTGCTCGCGGCGCCTCGGATTCGCCCTGCCGCGCGGCGCCACGCATGTGAAAAAAGAAGCCGCGCGCCTCATCGCCGAACGCGGCGCCGACGCGCTGCCGAAAGTGGCCAAAATGCACTTCAAAACCGCCAACGAAGTGCTCGGCCTCCCGGTCGTCGAAAAAAAATGGGTGCGCCGCAAAACCGGGAGCTGAGGGCGGAGGCATCGGAAAATTCGCTGTCGGATTTCGGCCGGCGGTGTCGTTTTACAGGCGATGACCAAGCCGTTTACCGGGACTGGGATGAGCGGCGGCGCGTCAACCATGTCGAGGCCATCACCACCGGCGAACTCGGCTATCTGGCCAACCGGCTGGATCTGACGGCGGATCAAAAAGACAGCCTCTTCGCCGGCCTGAGCCGCATCAACAGCGTGGATTTGTTCGAGGATCTCACAGGCGTCGCCACCCTGGAAGCCATCGCCCGGCAGGCCGATACCGACATCGCCCGAAGGCGCGAGGCATTCACGCCCGACCTCACGCCCGATCAACTTCAGGAATGGGAAAAAGTGGTCAGCGGCTATCGCCGCCAACTGCTGCAACGCTTCGGCCACACCGGCCAGGAAATCGGAAACACCAACCGCCCACCCTCCGACCAAGGGTGATGGGCGAGGGCGATGCGACCGCTCCCCGGCTCCCCTTCGAAATAATCAAAGCCGCCGCCTCCCACCTTGCCTTCATCCGCCCGGCTGCTATCATCCACCACGGTGGCCGTCATCGAAAAGACCGCGATTCCCCCGCTGCAAGCCGGTGACGTGTTGTCGCGGGCGGAATTCGAACGCCGCTACACCGCCATGCCTCATTTGAAAAAGGCGGAACTCATCGATGGAATCGTCTATATCATGTCCTCCCCCGTCCGCGCCACCCACCACGGCATTCCTCACGTCCAGCTCGCCTCCTTGATCCAGGTGTACGCGAGCGGGCATCCCGGCCTGATCGCCGCCGACAATACCACCGTCCGCCTCGACACGCTCAGCGAGCCCCAGCCCGACCTGCTGCTGATGCGCGAGGGCGGCCAAGCCCGGATCGACGCCGATGGTTACGTCTCCGGTGCTCCGGAACTGATCGCGGAGATTGTCGCGAGTTCGGTGTCCTACGATCTCCACCAGAAAAAGCGCGCCTACCTGAGTGCCGGCGTTCTGGAATACCTCGTGTGGATCTCCGGCGAGTCCCGCATCGTCTGGTGGCGCCTTCTGGAACACGACTATGTTGAAATCCCCGCCACGCCCGCGGGGCATCTTCAAAGCGCGAATTTCCCCGGTCTGGTCATCGACACGCGGGCCTTGCTTGCCGGCGACCTCGCGACGGCGCTCGAAACACTCCGCTCATCATCCCGATCCTGAGCCAATGGAGAGGAACGTGGGCAAGAGATGAAACGTGGTGCGTATGCATTTCATCTTGTGGGTTCATCGGAATCCAACGACCCGGAAAGTGCCGATCAGCGCGCACACGCCACTCCGCAATCGGCTTCGCGCTGCCGCCTGAAGGCGGGACGCCAACTCAACGGATTCCAGACCAACGCGATCGCCCGACAGCTTCTTTGAGCTTGCTCATGATCGGGGGAAAGGCGGACCCCATTCTGCCTTCTTGCGGAATCGCACCGGAAGGCCGATGGTGCGCTGCCTCTGTCGAAAATCCTCTGTCGAAAATCCACGCCCCTTTACAAGCCCATGAAACTGCTGCCCTTTCACGTTCTGGCCGCCGCCCTCGTCGCGTTCTTCAGCACGCATTCCATTCTGGCCGCCGCGGAGAATCCGGAACAACCCGATCGCGAGTCGATCGAAAAAGCCTTTTCCGCCATGCTCGAAAACGCCACGCTTCACGGCACCTGGGCTCCGGTCGCCGAAGGAATTCTCGGCGACGAAAAGAAGGACGGATACTTCATTCTCCGCGCCTTCAAACAGGAGGGCGCCCGTTGGGTGATCGTGTCCCGCATCAACTACAAAGGCCGGCAGATCGATGTGCCCATCCCGGTGATCATTCAATTCGCGGGAGATGCCGCGGTCATGATTCTCGACGATGTCCCGATCGGGGAGGGCCAGACATGGTCGGCCCGCATCCTCTTCCACGAAGACGTGTACGCCGGAAGCTGGTGGGGAGCCGACAAGGTGAAAGGCGGCATCGTCAGCGGTGTCATCACCAGGGAGAAAAAAGAAGACAAGGAAGAAACGGAAAAGAAAGAGCCGGAGCCGGAGCCGGAAAAGAAACAGGAGTGATGGCGCCGCCGGTCAACGAGCAGGCTCCTCCGCGAGCCGGCCCGCCCCGGCACGGAAACACCACCGCACATCCAGTCATGACACCGACATTCCCGGACCTCGCCCGCATGATCGATCATTCGCTCCTGCACCCGACGCTGACCGACCGGGAGTTGGAGGACGGATGCCGCCTCGCCGCCGAGTATCAGGTCGCCTCCGTCTGCATCAAACCATACGCGGTCAGACAGGCCGCCGAGTGGCTGCGCGGCACCGGTGTCAAGGTCGGCTGCGTGATCGGCTTTCCCCACGGCAACAGCGCCACCGCCGTGAAACGCTTCGAAACCGAAATCGCCTGCCGTGACGGAGCGGAGGAAATCGACATGGTGATCAACATCGGCAAGGCGCTGGGAGGCGACTGGGAATACGTCGAAGCCGACGTGCGCGCGGTCTGCGACGAGGCGCACCGTCATGGAGCCAAGGTCAAGGTGATCATCGAAAATGATTACCTGGCGCAGGGCGGCGCCGGTCTGACCGCGGATACCCTGAAGGCCAGGCTGTGCGAACTCTGTGAACGCGCCGGAGCGGACTGGGTGAAAACCAGCACAGGCTACGGCTTCGTGAAGCAGCCGGACGGCGGCTACAACTACCGCGGCGCCACCGATGGCGATCTGCGGCTCATGCGCGCGAGCGTGTCGGAACGCGTGCAGGTCAAGGCGGCCGGCGGCGTGCGCGATCTGGACGGGCTGTTGCGCGTGCGCGAACTCGGCGCCACACGCTGCGGCGCCAGCGCCACAGCCGCCATCCTCGATGAATACCGCCGGCGCGAAAGCGGCGGACTTTCGGCGCCCGCCGTCGGCACGACCGTCGCCGCCGAAACGGGTGGTTACTGAACCGGGTGTTCCGCACCTGGCCTCTCGTGGCCGCCTGAAGGCGGGACTCCTGTAAGCCAACGGTTTCCGCACAGGTTCTCAGTGGGAGTGCCGGCTTCGGCCGGAAAGAGGATCGCGCAAGGGATTTGTCCCGGCTCCGGCCGGAGGCCCAAAGGTCCGGATTCATTTCAGCCCGGGGCATCGCCCCCAGGACTTGGATCCCCCCGTCAATGAGGGCTGAATGCCCGGTCCATTCTCGATCGTGCTCCATCGCCATTCCTCTTTCCGCACGCCCCTCGCTTCGAGCCGCCATGCGCGATGGAAATTTTTTCCTGAGTGGCTAAGGTCGGCGAGAAGCAGGGAAATGACCGCATGAAGGACCGGGTGCGTTCCATTCTTCGGGCCGGCGGGAGCGCGCTGGTTCGATTGTTTCGCCATCCGCGCTACCGCGTGATGGCGGGCATGGTCGTGCTGGCGCTGGTGCTGGGTGACCGGCTGTTTCCGATCTCGGATTTTCCGATGTACGGCGGATTTCCGGACCGCACGCACTATGTGTACCTGGCGGACGGCGAGGGCCGGCCGCTGCCGATGCACGATGTGTTCGGATACCGGACGACGAAGATCAAGCGCATCTATACCAACGAAATGCGCGACATCTACAAGTCGTTGAAAGCGACGGCCGGAGAGGAGGAGGAAATCAAACTCCACACGATGACGGCCGGGCAACTGCAGCCGGCCGGTGACGCCACGCTGCGCTGGCTCGTGGCCAACGACCGCCGGATCAAGCATCGGCGCGGGGCGCCGCCGCCGGCAACCCGACTGTATCACGTCGATATCGACGTCGGGCCGGACGGCCGGCTGCGGCGCACGGTGCGGCTTGTCGGCACGCACCCGGGAGGGCCGTCATGAGCGGCTGGTGGCGCCGCCTGTGGTCCGCGCTGTGGGCGCGGCAGCCCGTTGTTTTCGCGCGCTGGGAGATGGTCGTCATGCGGATCCTCTTTGCGCTCGTGATGTTCGATGCGGGATCCAAGGTGGCGGCCACCGTGCGGGACGGCGCGCCCGACCCGAAGTCGCCATGGACGCGGCTCGAGGTGATTCCGCGAGTCTCGCCGTTTGCCGGCCAGCCGCGCGCGCACGGGGTCGCCAGACCGCTCGAGAGGCTCGGGCTCGAATTGACCTTTCTCGGCCGGCCGGCGCCGGCGCGGATCGTGTACGCCGGGTTTATGGTTGCGTTAGGGTTTTATGTATTGGGCGTGGCGCTGCCGCTGGCGCTCGGCTGGATGTTTCTCTCGCTGCTTCTGCACGGGACGTTTCAGAATTCCCAAGGGTCGATCCACCACCACTTGCAATTGCTGACGTGCGTGGTCGGCGCGCAATGGGTGGCCAGCCTGATCGCAGTAGTCGGCCGCGACCGGGGCGCGCGCTGGTGGCAGCTCGACGCCGCCTCCGAAAACCGGCTCGTCGACTGGTCGCAACAGGTGATCGTGGCGGGTTATGTGGTTTCCGCGCTGAGCAAGCTCGTCATCAGCAAAGGCCAGTGGATCTGGGACGCGCCGCGCTTCGGCATCCAGCTCGCCAAGGCGGTGGACCAGGACTTTTACGACCACTTGCGGCCCGGCACCGAGACGCCGGAATGGCTGCCAGACTGGCTGCTCGAGCATCCATGGCAGGCGCGCCTGATCTTCGGCCCGGCGCTGCCGCTGGAACTCTTCGCATTCCTCGCATTGCGCAACCGCCGTCTCGGCGCCCTCTACGCCTTCGCCCTCATCGCTTTCCACGTCACGGTGTCCGCTTTGATGAGCCTCGATTTCCGGTACAACGTCCAAATGATGATCGTCTACTTCGTCAACGCGCCATTCTGGATCTGGTGGGCCGTTCGCGGTTGCCGGCGGCCGCGTCCGGCGTGAGGTGTCCCGGCCGCCGTACCCGATGAGCCTGATCAGCCAGATGAGCGCCACGACCACCAGCGACGAATGTTTCCTTTTTTGGCAAGGCCAGCGCTGGCCATGCCGCGCCGGGGACGTGATCGGCCGCGCCGGAACGGTGGCGCGCAACGCCCTCCGCCCGGTCGAGGTGCTCTCGCGGCGGCATCTCGTCGTCGACCGACTCGATGGCCGGTGGTGGCTCACCGCCCTGCCCGATTCGCGCAATGAAACCTGCCTCGATGGCGCGCCGATGTGCCGTGGCCATCCGTACCCGCTCGACCGGATCCAGTTGGTGCGCGTCGACACATTCGAATGCCACCTCGGCGTCGTGGGCGGAGAGCCCACGCAAATAGGGCTCAACTGGCCTTCGCCACCCGCCTCCATCCCGGCAGCGCCCGCCGGTCCCGCATTCGCCGCCGGTTTCACCGGTCTCGCGTCCTCGTCCGGCCCGCACGTTCCGAGGACGCCGGCAGCAACGCCGCTCGAGGCATCCGCGGATGAGGGAACGCTCGAAGACCTGCCGGTGCCTGCCGTCGAAACCGACGGCCGCCTCGCCATCACCGCGTCCAATGCCGCCGCCCGCGCGCTGCTGGGAGAATCGCCTCTCGGGCGCGATCTTGACGCATGGGCCGCCGATCCCACGTCGCTGCGCAGCCGCCTGCTCGCCATCGAGCCCGGCGGGAAACTCCCGGCATGGGAGACGCGCCTGCGCGCGCCGGCGGGCGAACGTCTTGTCGAGCTGACGGCAACACGGTTCGACCTCGGCCTGCTCGTGTTGATGCGCGATGTCAGCGAATTCCATGGCCAGCGCACGGCCGCGGCGGACTCGACAACGCGCCTGGCGCGCCAGCTCGAGGTCCTGGCGGAACTTTCCCTCGCGCCCGCCTTCGCCGCCGGTGACCTCGCCCAAGGGCTCACGCTGCTCACGCATCGCGCGGCCGACGCGCTCGCCTGCCAGCGCGTGTCGGTCTGGCTGCCGGTCGCCTCACCGGCCGGCCCGTCCGCCGGCCCGTCCGCCGGCCGCCGCATTCTGCGACAGGCGGTCTTCGACGCGTCCGGCGCCGCCGCTCCCGGCGGCGAAACGACCGACATCGCATACTGTCCACACTTTTTCGACGCGCTCGCCTCTTCCACGCCATGGGCGTCGGCCGAGGCCGGATCGCCGGTGATGGACCTGCTGCGGGAAATCGGGTTCGCCGGCGCCGGCGCCCGATCACTCCTCTGTGTCGGGCTGCCCGGGTTTTCGGGTGTGCTGGCATTCGAGCGCATGCAGCCGGCTGCGCCGTGGTCGGACGCGGACCGGCAGTTCGCGAGTTGTCTGGCCAGCCAGGCGGCGCTCGCGGTGCGGACGGCGGAGCGCGCGGAGGCGCTGGACTCGCTGCGGCGCAGTGGTGACAAGCTCACGGCCGAGCTGGAAGCGGCGAACCGGTATGTGCAGCGCATTTTGCCTGAGCCGATCGAGGCCGGTCCCGTGACGGCTGAATGGCAGATGCAGCCATCAGAGGCGCTCGGCGGTGATTCGTTCGGCTACCACCGGGTCGGGCCGCTCTTCGTGATGTACGTCCTCGACGTGGTCGGCCACGGCACAGGCATGGCCCTGCATTCGATCTCCGTCCTCAATAACGTGCGCGCCCGCTTGTTGCTTGGCGAAGAAGCGATGGCCGATCCGGCGGGCGTGCTCGGCGCGCTGAATGCCGCCTTCCCGATGGAGAACCAGAATAACATGCTCTTCAGCATGTGGTACGGCGTCTTCGACACGCGGACGCGGCGGCTCACGTACGCCAGCGCCGGACACCCGCCCGCCATTCTCCTGCACGGCGAGCCGCCGGCGCCGGACGAACACGAGCCCGACTACGCCACGCTCGGCACCGAAGGCCCATCTGTCGGCGCGCTGGAAGGCGTGGTCTTCACCAACGCTTCCGTGAGCGTGACTCCCGGCTCAAAATTATTCCTCTTCACCGATGGCGCCTTCGAGATCCCGGTCGCCCCGGATCGCGAGTGGACGTTCGAGGAGTTCATCGCCGTCGTCCGCAGCACCCGTTTCATGCCTGGAGGCGAGTCCACCTACCTCCTCAAGCGCATCGGCTCGCTCTGTGCCGAACCGCGCTTCCCGGACGATTTCACCATTGTCCGGTTTTCCTTCGAAGCCTAACATCATGGCGCCGCGGCACGCGCACCGCCCACCGACCGGCCGTCCCCTTTCGCCCATGAGCGGATCCTTCGCCCACACGCTGCTCGCGCGCGAGCCGGGAGCCCTCCAGACCGGCCTGCGCGCCCTCGAACGAAGTCCGGTCTACGCCACCCTGCCGTCACGCCTGCGCTCCGTGGCCGAACTTGTCGTCGACGAACTTGCCTCCAACGCGATCAAGTACGGCGGCCCGGACTGCCGCGAGGTCCGGTTCACCCTTGACTTCGATGGCCGGCTCATGCGGGTTTCCGTCATGGATGACGGCCTCCCCTTCAACCCATGGCTCGATGCGCCCGCGGTTGAATCCGCCGCCACCGACGTGGCCGCGCTCAAGATCGGCGGCCGCGGCATCCACATGATCCGCCAGGCCACCGACTCACAGCACTACCAGCGCCGCGACGGACAAAACATCTCCACATTGACCCGCCACTGGCATCCACCCGAATCCTGCGCTCCAGTCCCTGCCGCCGGGTTCCCGTCTCCATGAAAGTCACCAAACAAGAGCACCCGGGCGCTGACGTGCTCTCGGTCAGCGGCAAACTCGATTCGACGACAGCCCCCGACTTCGATGCCCGCTTGCGCGAGTGCATCGATCACGATTCGGGGCGACAGGTCATCCTGTGTATTGCCGAGGTCGTCACGCTCACGAGCGCCCCGCTCCGCGCCATTCTCTCGCTCGCCAAACGCCTTCAACGCCGCCACACCCGCCTCTTCCTCGCCGCCGCCAGCGAAAACGCCCTCGAGTCGCTCCGAATCAGCGGATTCCTGAAGCTGCACATCTTCGAACTCACCGAGACCGTGGAAATCGCTCTCGACCAGGCCGGGCGTGCGACCGCCGCCCCGGCACACCCCGCCGCCGCCCCGTCCCTGCCAGCCATACCTCTCCAGACACTGCCGCTGCCACCAGTGGAAAGGACGGGAGGATCCAAAGGGACGGAACGCACCAAAAAGTCAGGAGGCGCGGACGAGACTCGTGAGACTCAAGAGACCACTGAGCCCGCCGAACTCGCCGGAAAGAAACCTCCCTCAGCGACAGCGCCTGCCATTCCGGCCATTGCTGCCGCTGCGGCGCCGTCCGCCCGTCCCCCTGTCTCCGCCGCCCCTGCGCCCCGGGTCGCCGCCCCGCCTCCGGCCATCGCGGCCGTGCCAAAGGAAACATCATCCGCTCCGCCTCCCGCTCCGCCTCCCGCTCCGCCTCCCGTGCCCGCTCCGCCCCGCAACCTGTCCACATGGTTCAACTACTGGGCCGGCGAAGTCCAGAATGCCCTCGATTACTGGACCAGCCGCTTTCGCGGCAAATGAGCGCCCGACAGGGCGATCGTGAAAAGAAAACGCGAAAAGCTGAACGGATGTGGATTCCAGCCGCCGCGCGGCCGCCTGACGGTGAATCTGCTGCCCGCCGACGTGAGAAAGGAAGGCGCGGGTTTCGACCTGCCGATCGCCCTGGGCCTGATCGCCGGCCGCTCGGGACGGCACAGTCGCCATCTCCCGCGCCGCCGCCACCATCACCTGCCCCGCACGCTTCCTCCTCGTCGCCGCCATGAACCCCTGCCCGTACGGACTACAATGCAGCAGAAACGAAAAGGAAAGAGCACTGCAGATTTGAAGCTGCCTCCCTCCTCCCGAGAATATGTTCGTCCGTGTCCGTTCGCCAATGCATCGTTCTTGTGCTGGATCGTCCATCTTCACACGCCCACCTTGACCGAATTGCTGAGTCTCCGCTCGCTGCCTCGGTCGAAGCCAGATTCACGCGTCAGGATCGTAGGAACTCAATCCCCGAGCACAGGCGGGGCAATCGCCAGGAGAGCCGGGACAGCGTGCAAATGAACACTTTTGCTGCGGATCCCCATCGGGGCGCCAGAATGCGGCACTTCTCGATGAACATCCCTCTTCAGCAACAAAAGGTTCTCGCCCTCGCTTCCGGCGGTGTTTGTGCTTTCCCAGGGTGTGGGGGAGTCGCTGGTGAGCAACGAAGCGGGTGAGCCTTTCGCCCGGTGCGCTGATCCCGGCCACGGTCAGTACCACGATTTTCCGGTCGTTGTCTGGACGCGTTGCCGTCCCAGTGAATATTTTATTGGCCGCAAACAAGTGAAAGCGTTGGCACGCGCATTTTTCGCCAAATGGCTTATCTTGCCGGTTCTGCCTCCACAATTGCGGTATTCTTCATATATCCTGCAGACAGAGCAGAGAGCCTCCTCATCGCAGCCAACAAGGCTGCCACATCCCCCTCGTCCACCTCCGTCAGCAGGGGATGCGCCGCGAGTCCGCACCCGTGGCTGGCGATGACAGGAATTCCGCTGGAAAGCGCCAGCAGGGCCAGTCTCGGCTCATGCTCGACCCACGCCGGAATGACGACGGCCGTGCATTCTGTTAGATCGGCGACAGTGGCCTGTCGGCAAGGAATTCTCTGCAGCGGATCGAACCCGTCTTCTCGCGCTCGGCCAAGGACGAGCAGATCGCCACCCACCTCACGCAACGACTCGGCCAGTTCATAGACTCCTTTCCTGCCCAGCGCGGACGCCGGGAGGAACCACTTCACGCCGTCTGCCGGTTGTCTTCGTGGCGTTCCGGCAGGTATCTCCCACTCCAGCAAGATCGCGCGATGCCCGAACAGCGCCGCGATGCCGCGGTGAGGCGTGACGATTCTGGCGGCGGCGGCAAGCGCCTGAGACTCCGCGAGCACCACATCCGGATGTGCGCGGAAATCCGACAATGTTCCGGACCCGGGATTCCGTGAGGCCGCCTGGTCCAGGCGGGCATGGAGTTCCGCCAACGGCCAGCGATTCATCAATACGTCGAAAGTCCGTCCGCCAAGATCGCCCGATTGCCAGAGATGAGGCAGCAAGGTTTGCGAAACCACGAGATGGCGCGCCATGGGATCGAGACGTTTCGCGAAGTTCTGCGCCAGTTTCCGTTGGCTCTCGAATAGAAACCGCTGACGCACGGCCCCCTGAGCGGGAAGATCCCGCTGCCGCCACGAACGGCGCAGGGTTTCCCAGGTCGCATGGCTGACGATCGCGCCCGCGGGAGGCGTCCAGGCGTAATTCCGCTTCCTCCAACGCACTCCATCCAGCGGGGTGATCCAATGGTCGCCTGGATGCGAATGCTGCCGGCACCAGGCATCGAACTCCGGCCACATGCCATCCAGCAACCAGGCGCTGTGGCCGGCCGCCGGCGCGTGGGTACGGGTCGCTGCCGGATTCCGGAAACAGGACGTGACGCCGCACGTCAGGCAATCTCCATCGGCAGCCGCGCGAACCGGCAGGCCCGTGGATTGTGCCAACCCCGGTTCCGGATCAGGGGCAGATCCCGCAGCCGTCCGGATCGTGACCACAAGTTCCGTCGGCGTCAGACGCGCCTCAAGCCGCCAGGCGGTCGTCGATCTGAACCGCAAATCCACGTAATTCCAAAAAATCGTCGCATCGCGCTCCAGCGGCAAGAGTGCTCCAGGCAATGTCCGTGAGTGGACGTGCCGCTCTACCACCTCCAGTCCGGCCTTGACGGCCGCCTCATGCATCAGTCCGGAAAGCTGGCAGAGCCCGCCGCCGAGATTCGGCACCAGACAACCGGAGCGCAGTTCCCGACCATCGGTGAATCCCTTCGATCGGGTCGTGCGCCCGAGTTGTTTCCAGAAACTGAAGATCTCCCCGGCCGGAACCTCGACACCATCGAGCCGGCGGCAGGCCGCGCGCAGGTTCTGCACCTTTCCTGCGGTCAATGGGAACTCCGCCTCCGAAATCTCCGTCCACAAGGGCGCTCGGGCCTCGCCCGCAACAGGCGCGGCGCGGCGCCGGATCCCCCGACCATGGCATTTCACCCCGGACCCGCGCTCGCGCCACCAGCGGCGAACGATGAAGATCCGGGACGTCAGGCAGAATGAAACCGCCTCCAGCCGGCCGGGTTCATGCTGCTCCGCTTCGTGATGGGTTTCCATGCGTGGTTCTGACGACTCTGGCGTGTCGTACGTTCCGAGGCGATAGATTCTTTCGAAGAGACTGAGGCCACGCCTTCCGGGAAAACGCCACATGCCTGTGGACGGGACGGGATCGCCCGGCAGCCGAGAGATGTGTCGCTGTGTCTCGACGCCGTCCAGGAGTGGAGATGGCAGGATCGAAAGTTAATGCAATCCGAACAATGCGGGTATATCATGCACACGGTGTGCAATCAGAATCCGGGAGATGCATGAAATTTTCACCTTCTGCGACGCTTGCACATCATCCGCACTTGTCTTCCCAGACCCTGATGCGCTGGTTGTGATAGAGAGTGAGTATGGAGCACCCTGTCCTCAGCCCCGGAAGAATCACCCCAAACATTCCACCTCCGAGCGTATTCTGCGAACTGGTCAATGCGGCGGGAAAGCGCCAGGGAGCGGCTTATGTCGGCAGCGACGTCCATGTGTTTCTTTCCCTGCCAGTCCAATACTTTGTGAGAGTGATTCCGGACGCCCGGCCCCCGGCCAGGCGGGATTGCGGGTTGCAACCGCTGACCCATGACCGCGCAACGATCGTTCCCGGCAGCACTTGCCAAGGCGGATTCGATGTTCTGGAAGATCGGGACTCTCTGAGGTTTCTGGTGACGAACACACGATCGGTCGGGATTGATCCGTGCGGTCCATCGAGCATCCAGCTCCTCGAGGCGGCAAACGCGTGTGCGCTGATGCGCGAGACGCGCGATGTCTCTGGCGAGACGCCGCAAACTGCGGGCGCGACGCACCGTCCTGCCCGAGAACCTCAAATCGCATGGAAAGTCTCTGAGACCACGCGCGTCGGCCGTGGCAGCGGAGCCCTTCCGCTGTTTTCATGCGAAAAGTTGAACGGACCGGGCGTTTCGCTCCGTAGAGACGGGTGCGATGCCATCCACTTTTGCCAAATTGTATTCGGCCGCGCTCAAGGGCGTGGAAG
>CAZYHO010000065.1:0-6473 GCA_964647495.1 uncultured Akkermansia sp.
AGGCGCCCGCCCTGCTCCAGAAAACCGGCCTCGAATGGGCCTACCGCCTCGCCAAAGAACCGAAACGCCTCTGGAAACGCTACTTGCGCAATAATCCGCTTTTCCTTGTCCGCGCCTTCCTCCAGCTCGCCGGCCTCCGCCGGTACCCCGGCGTCCCGCACCCGCTCCGCGACTGGTGATCGCTGTCCATGTGCATCGATGGCGCGTGGTTCGTCACCTCGTGCATCAGGGCATCCGCTGCCGGGATGGCCGATGGATCGCGCCTGGAATCAGCCCTTCAAGGGCTGGACTTCCTTGCGCGAGGAGCCTGAGCAGGCCGGGGTCGGCGAGCTTGCCTTGGACGGCTGCGGCGAAGGCGCGGTGGACGGCTTCTGACCGATCTGCAGGAACGCCTCCCTGGTCGCCGCCTCCGTGCGAGCGCGCCACTCCTTGATCTCTGCGGAGGTCATCGGTGGAGGTCTGCCTTCTGGTGTCATTATCCACACCATACGAGATCTTGCCTCCGGCGTCAATGTCCTTCCAGTCGAGCCGGATCGGCGGCTTGGGATTGGCGCGGGTTCCCGCGTTGAACCAAAATTCGAAACCGGCCCGCTCGTCGCCCTCGAAGCGACGGACGAGCTGGAGCACGCTTTCCTGCGCGGCGCGGTAATTGCGGGGGATCGGTTCACAGGCAGCCATCGCCCTTCATCCTGCGCTCGCTCGACGACTCCCTTGACCGTCAAATCCAGCGGCCGCTGTACATAGTGGACACTGGGTGTGGCGGATTTTCCCTTCCCGGCCAGAGGCGTAGCCGGGATGCAGATTCCTCGCGATGTCCGTGCCGATCACCTTGCCGCCTCTTGACTCGGACAGGGCGTCATAGAGGCGGTCGACCTCAGGTGAGGGCAAACGAGCGGAGGATTTGGCCCCTTCAAGGGGGTTGGAAAGCCGGCTGCTGAGGCAGGGTTCGAACCTGCGACCTGGTGGTTGACAGGCAGTCGATAAACGGAAGTGCTCTGAATGATTATCAACGATTAATGAATCAGAATTCCGCATGGATACTATATAGGATACCGATCCGGACTCGTCGAAGACGGCCTACGAAGGTGAGGGTGGATTCTCATCGTTCTGCTCCGCCCCCCATTCCGTGAGCATGGCTGGAGTGGCGTGGCGCATATGCACGTCGATGGGCCTAAGGCCTTCCTTGGTCTTGATCCAGTTTGCGGGCTTGGTGTCGTCCAGCACCAGGTCATCCTCGGCATCGTACCAGGTGCCGTCGTGGTTCTGCTCAAATCCTTGTTTCGAACCGGACAACCACTCACGAATTTCCTGACGCGTGGGGTGGGGGTTGTCCGGGTCAGCCGCTTCATATTTGGGCTGTGAAATGACCAACGATGGAGGCGCGCTGCCAAGCACTCCTTCGAATCGCACATCGTCATTGAAGTGTCTGGCTTGTAGTAGAAGGCGCTCCAGATACTCCAGTGGCGTTGCGTCATCGGCCACAACGTGGACGTTTCCGCGTTTTGTCCGGATTGCGCGCGGGATAAAGCCAGCCTTGCCCGGATGTGTGATTTTATACAGCCGCCGGGTGTCGTCCCTTGCCTCGAAAATCGTGTGCTCGCCCGCCTGATCGACGCGGTGGCCAAGGCGGGAGGAATCGAAGAAATGTTCGCCCTCCTCAGCCCATTGGGTGATGGATTGGAACTGGCGTTGCCCTTCGCTTAGGAAAGTTTCCCCGAGAGCCGAAGCTGGCGGCTCCGCTCGATCTGCTGACGGAATTTCACCGGGTCCGTGGAGACTGTGCTCTGCCTTTCCTTCCCCATGCGCTCCGCGCGGAGGCGCGCCTTCTCCGAGAGGGGGCGCGGCTGGTAGTGGGCGGTTGGGACGGTCGGGCGCATACTGCAGAATAGCGTCGATGGCGCTTTGCGCAAGATGAACATCCGCCCCAATGGAGCCGCCCGGCGGAGTCGAATCGCTGTGGGCGGCTCCCTCAGGTGATGACATACGGGCTCATGATTGTTGGCGTCTTCATGTCGCGGAGAATGCATCGGGTTATTACCCTATCAACAAATTTGTTGTTGCACTCAAAATAAAGTCGTGGATGATGCGCATGTCGCCAAGGTGTCGGGCCGGGGCTGGCGACACCAAATCAACCAACCCCACCCGCTAGAACGGGCTGCCCGACTCCCTGCCAGCCGCCAATGAAACGAAACCCGCAACTGCGCGGCGCGCCGAGCGATGCGCTCGAGGTGACGCCGTCGCCGAATATCCACGAGAGCGCCTTCGCCGTGATGGTCCTCAACGGGCTGCTGCACGAGAAGCTCGAACGCGTTCTCCCGGATTACCACCCTGGAGAGCATACTACCGAGACCATCGCCGTACTGGTCGCACTGCTGCACCCGAGACGTCAAGATCATCAGAGGGAAATGGCATGTGAAGCTCCTTGAGCACGAAGTCAAAATCGGCAAGAAGCGGGACTGCTGGCTGCCCGCGCGCGACTTTCATCTTGTCGCCTCCGGCGCTCCCTGCCACATCGCCCCATGAAGAAACGCAGCGGGATTCCCCTGACCAAGCTGGGCACGCCACGGAAGCGGGCTCCAGGGGGTGGCAGGCGCCCATCTGGCCGCACAGCGCAACTCTCGACCCGCATCAAGCCCGAGGCCAAACAGCAGCTCGACGACTACGCCGCGGCCAACGACGTGTCCTTGGCTGAGGCTGTCGAGGAAGGAGCGAAGCGCCTGGCGCCTGGCGGGCCGGACGCCCGGGAGGAGGAGCCGTGCATCATCATCATCAGCGGCCGGAAGCGGAAGTCTCCGTAGGGGGGCGCTCGGCCGAAAGCCACGCTCACTCCATTTCCCGGAGCATCCGGAGCTTGGCGATTTTGCGGACGGCCCGCACGTCGCTGTCGAGCCGGCTCTTCAGTTCCTCATTGGTCCATTCGGGGTGTCTGGCCGCCTCGTTGCGCAGCTTGCGGACGGCATCGCGGGTGAGCTTGCCTGCTTCCTGCGCGTAACGGTAGGCTTCCTCGGGCCGCATCGTATCGGTCCAGGTGCGTCCGAGGCTATTCGCCCTGGCGGTGCGGACGGTTTCGACGGTGTGGCGTTGAGCGACGGTGGGGCTGTCGAGCGCGATGGTGGCGCTGTCGTTGACGTCCGTAATGAACAGGCCGCGCTCGCCGAGCCAGGCGAACTCCGGATCAGGCGTGCGGCGGGAGACGAACCGCGAAAGCCCCGGGAAGCGCTGCGCCCAATTGAGTGTGACCGGTTCTCCGAAGGCGTTCAGGGCCGGGCGGGAGCCCCATGACTGGATCACGGGTATTCCTTCCACGACGTGCGCCATCAGCGCACGGCGATCGACCCGATCCGGGTCGGTGATGCGTGAGATGCTCCGCAGCAGGCCTGAGGCAGGAACGAACCCCTTTGCCGGCCGCATCGCGCAGGAGATAATCGGCTCGGATCGGCGCGTCTCGACGGCCTTCACGACGTCGGCGGCGCCCTTGAGGAACGAGCGGTCAAACACTCCCCCGATCATCGAAGCGGCGGCGGACCCCGCGATCATGTGGGGTTCCGACATCACTCCCTTGGGATCCTTGCGGAGAGAGGAGATCATGGACGCCAGCCCGGCAAAGACCGGGCCTCCGGGCATTTCCTGATAGCCGACGAAGGTGTTGCCAAACTTGAGCGCCCACGGCTTCCAGCCTTGGTCCATCAGTTGCCGCCTCTTGTTGAAATCGGACGGTCCGCCGTCGGTGATGTCGAACCACTTGTCGTCGTCCTCATCACCGGACAGTGCCTGAGCTATCAATGCGAGGCAGGCGGCCGAGCTAGCCAACCCAATAGCCATCCGCCGGCGCTTCTCGGCTTCCGAGAATGGCTGGGCCTTCTCCTCGGGGCCGAACAAATGAACTCCCTTCCGGCCGCGGAGAATGCCCACAGGGGAGAAATCGAGCCCCATGCTCGTCACGTTGGCTACCACATTCACGAAGGGGGCCACGATGATTCGGAATATGGGGATATTTCCATAACGCGTGGGGATCACGATGTTCCGGCTCATGGAATTCATCGCCTCCGCGATGAATCCGAATGCCCCTTCGGGCTTGGCGTTGAATGTCGTCACCAGCGCGAACCGCATGCCCTCCTCACGGACGCCGACCGCTCGTTGCGCATCCATGATCTCCCAGGCGCGGCGGCGGACTTCCGAGGGAAGCACTCCGCGCCCGCTGGCCGCGATCTCCTCGCGGGCCTGCGCCATGGCGGCGGCCGCCATTTCCGGGGCGTTGTGCAATTCCTGCGCCATCAAGGTGGCATAGTCCCCATGGCCTTCCTTCACGCCGCGGCGGGCGAGACGTGAGGCGGCCAGGAATTCGGCGGCGGAGCGGGCGGTCCCGTTCCAAAAGCCGTCCTCGGCTGTCAGCGCCCTGCCGACGAAACGCCCGAGCGCCAGCAGATTGCCAGCGCGTTCCTTGAGCGTGCTGGGGTTTTCGGTGTAGAGCAGCTCCAGCACCTTGCGGCGGTCGAAGCCGGTGGCGAGACCGAACTTGTCGGACTCCTCGCTGATCATGCCGCGGCCGCGCAAGGCGGCCTTGGCGTCATCCCAGCCGATGGTGACGCCTTCAACCAGCCCCTGGATAATCGCCAGGCTGTCCCGCGGATGTTCGGCCAGGAATATCGCCCCCATGCGCGCGAGCAAGTGCATGCCCGATCCGAAGAAATTGACATTATGCGTGTCCGGGCTGCTGAGCGTGTTGGCGTACCAGAAACCCATCGCCATATCCATGACCTTGAGCCCTTCCCAGCGCGCGAGTTCGGCCATCATCTGGCGATTGAGGTCCTGCCTGATGAAGCTCCCTTCCGGAGCGGCTTTAATCTGGCGCGTGATGTCCTGGAGGCGCCGCTTCAGATCGGAAGGAAGGGGTGGCAATTCCTGGCCCGGGTTGCGCCTTTCGAAGTCTCGCTGCACCTTGCGCAGAATCCCTTCGGGCGACATCCGCGCCCACATGCCGAAGGCCCGCAGCCCATGCCCGGCGGCACCTGCCAATTCCTCCAGCTTGTTCTCCACTTCGTCCATCAGGGCATCCGCCGCCGAGACGGCCGATGCATCGCTGGCGATTTGCCCCGCCGCTTTATCGATCCGCAGTGCCACCTGCATGCCGAGCACGGTGCGTTCCACGACATCCAGCCCGCTTTCATCATCCAGGAACAACGCGGCCGCGCCGTCGAGCCCCTGCCCGGCGATCCACCGGTTGGCGGCGGCCTGCATCTCCTCCTTGGTGAAGCGCTTGTACTGGCGCGGCGCCATGCTCTCACGCCAGCTCTCCCGCAGCCGGGCATCCGACTTCACCCGCTGGCCGAAGCGGTTCGGCGCGAATTCCTCCACGCTGGCCGCGCCGGGGCCGGTGTGGCCGGACGGCGGAGGCGCCGGCGCGGTGGAAGCGGCTAAGCCCGGGTTGTCAGCACTTCCATCTTGGCCAGCGGCAGCTTCGCCGGGCGTGCCGCTGCCGGCACGGGTGTCTCCCCCCGGCGCATTGCCTGAGCGAATTCTGTCCGGCTTTCCGGACTGAGGAGTTTGTCGCCAAGGGTCATTCCCCCGGACGGCTTCCTTGAAGAAACCGCTTTCTCCTTCGTACTTGTCGGCAAGGTGGGCATCTGCTATCAAAATAGCCGCACGTTTCAATGCGTCAAGGGGCTGCGTGTAGGATTGCTTCCGCAGCTCGCGCAACGGGATCTCGCGCCCCTCACGCCCTTTCGTAGCATCCATAGCGCGAAACTCTACGCCGCGACCCTTCATCTCTTCGGCCAAGCGCAGGAAGTTGGCTTGCGCAGCGGCGTGGACGGAAGCGATGTGCGGAGCGGCTTCGATCTGTCCGTTATCCGAGGCGGCGCGATCGATAGCGCCTCTGACTGCCTCGTCCAACGGCGCATGCACATAGAGCACGGTCACGCGGTTCCCGCCCTCAAGTGCCTTGAGGATGCTGGAGCGAGCGCGCGCATAGTGGCTCATGGTATTGTCGTAAATGATGTCGGCCCTTGGCGCAGTGTCTGCACCATTGCCGTCGTCTTGTCGGATGAGTCCAGCCGCACCCGCTGATTGGTGCCGACCGCCTCCCATGGCGCCAGCGCAGCGTCAATGCGGCCCTCGCGGTTGTCCTTCAATGAGTAAAATGTTTCGCCGTCCGTGATGACATGGTCTTCCACCTGAATGCCGGCCAGCGCCGCCCGGCGTTCCAGATAGTTCTGAAGTCCCCTGTCCGCTCCGCTTGGAGTGGGGACACCGGACGGGTGATTGTGAGAGACTATGATCCGCCGTGGCTGGCCTGGCCTCAGGCCGGCCCTTTCCGTCACACGCAATATATCATCGACTTCGATCTCCGCATAATCGATGGCCCCGATTGCAACGACTTCCGCGTGCAGTATTCGGTTACGCGCATCCAGCACCGCCACTTTGACGCTTTCGAACAATGGTGTCCGAAGCGGCATCATGAGTAGCGCGAAGTC
>CAZYHO010000065.1:6573-12547 GCA_964647495.1 uncultured Akkermansia sp.
AGTAGATCTTGCCTGTAATCGGATCCCTCCAGGACCGTTCGTAAGCCGCCGACGAGGGAGGCTTGGGCGGCGACGGTGTCTGGGTTGGTGGGGTCAGCTCCACGAGAGATAGTGTACTGGGTGACACTGTCCGGGGCAAGGGCGGATTTCTGCTCGGGCGTGAGGCGGTTTTGGCTCTCGGCGCTGGGGCCGCTGAACAGATCACCATCCCCGGTCCACAGAGCGCCCTGCCCGAGATCGCCCGTGGCGCTGCGAGCCCGGCGTTCGTCGGCGGCCTGCTTGGCGGCACGGGCTTTCTCCAGTGCCTCTCGCCGTGCGGCCGCGGCGCGCTCGGCTTTGACTTGCGCTTCCGTCTGCGGCTCCAGGCGGAAGTCCGGCGGGTCTTCGCGCACGCCTTTGGGCGGCGGCTGGCGGGTTTGGGCCACGAGATCGGGGTGCAGCGGCCAATTCTCCCAGCGGTCGAGTTCGCCTTGCAGGGTATCGATCCGTTGCTGGACCGCGGCCGGATCGGCTACGTCCACGCCGAGTTTGCGGGCGGTTTCCGGCCGCTTCACTGCTCCCTTCACCGCGTTGATCTGATCGCGGAGGTTCCGTTGGATGGCTGCCGCGGCCTTGGCCTGGCTGCGCATGGTCTCCAGCGCGGAGTCGTCGGCCCCGAACAGGTCGAGTTGCCGGCCCGCTATTTGGGCATCTGTCATGGCCGCGCGCGCAGCCCGCATCATGTTCACGGCCACCTCTATGCTCTGGCCGTCGAGCACCGCCTGCATGCCCACCCGCTGGAGGGCTTCATCTCCGGGGGCCGCTCGCGCTATGGCGGCGGCGGCTTTGTCTCCGATCTTCGAATTCTGGTGTAATTCAAAGAGGGCAGCGGAACCCTCTCGCCCGATGGACCAACCGTCGCGTCCTGGAGAGCGTCCCAGAAGGCCTCGGCTCTCCGCAGCTTCGCGAGTAATTTCGGATCCTCGAAAGAAGAGGGCGAAATCGGAAATTGTTCCTTTCTCATCTCGGATTTTGAGTTCGGCGTCGGCCGTGATGGCCATGTCCAGCGTGAAGCCATCGGCCTCGCGGACGATCTGGGATGGAATTGTAGCCTCTCCGGAGCGGCGGGCAAGATCCAATCGATGCCGGCCTGAAATCACTTCGCGGCGGCCATTCAGCCGTTCCCACAACAGGATCGGCCCCGTGCCCAATCGCTCGAACTTTCCACCCAGGGGATCGACGACGCCGGTCTCGGTGTCGGCATCCCGTTTGAATTGGGGCACGTCCTGAGACAGCGTGATCTCAGCCACAGGCACTTCCACGATCGCCAGATTCGCGAGATTGCTGGGCTCGACCTCGGTTGGTATGGGATCACCGAAGAGGTCTGTTTTCGCTTCGGGAGCCGGATCCGGAGACGTTTCAGGGGCCGGCGCGCTGGTGGGATCGAGTCTGCGGGCGATGACTTCCTCCGGCGTGGTCACCTCCACGGTGTCACCTGGATCGGTCTTGGCCTGGGCGGCTTCCAGCGCGGCGGGCATCGTCTCGTATTCACGGCGCTTCTGTCCACCCATCTGCCGTTGTACCCAGTGGCCTATGTTCTGGGCTGTGGCGGGAGTCTCCAGCATTGTCTTGCTGAGCACCGGGGCTTCCCGCAGCATCTCGCCGCCGCTGGAGCCGATCATGGCGTGTGATATGACCTCGCCGGACTCACCGGCATACGCCGGCATCGCCTGGGCCATGGCAGCCAGGCTTCGCGGAATGCTCTGGGCTACGCCGCCGACACCCCCTTTGATCAGGCCGGTGTCCGCCGGCGCGTCGTTACAGCCGCCAGCACCCCAGGCGTGGATCGTCATGCTCGTGGCCCCCTCCGGCACCAGCAGTATCTGGTCGGCGCCAGTGTAGGTGAAGACGTACATGAGCCCGTCCGGATCGATCCACTGCGGCCGGCCGGTCTGCCGGTTGAACCCGAGCAGAGGGTCATCGAAGATCGCCGGCGGTGGGGCCAGGACCTCGCAACGCGCAACTCCTTGAAAATGCGGCGATCAGGGGCACAGAAAACCCCCAGTCCGTTGCCGGAAAGGGGGTTGGAAAGCTGGCTCCTGAGGCAGGGTTCGAACCTGCGACCTAGTGGTTAACAGCCACCCGCTCTGCCGCTGAGCTACTCAGGAATGGGCCGCTGATCAGCGGAACGGGAATGATCGTGCGATCGCCGGGAGGCGCAAGGGAAAAGTTGGCGGGGGCAGGGGCTTTCGGGGCATATGGCGGCCGTGGCTGGTGGCGGCGGACTGGTGGGGTTCGGGTGGTGCACGGATCTTGCGACATTCGGCTTGTCGGCGGACGGGCGAATTGGTTATGGTAAGGGGAGATCAAACCCACCAAGGAGGACCTGATGTACGAGATTCATGGACTGACGCGTCGTATTGAAGCGATGGAGCGCGAGCTGCAGTCGATGCGGGAGCGGCTGGACAGCCTGGAGCTGGAATTGAAGGTGGAGGACAGGAAACTCACGAGGCTGGAAAAGGAGGTGGAACAGGACCACCGGGCGCTGGACCGGCTGGAGCACGGGGTGCCTGTGGGGTTGTAGGCTGGCCGGTTTTCGGGGGAAGCCGGGCGGTTGTGGCGCGCGGTGCCGGACACGGGGATTATTTTTTCAGAGTGATGCCGAAGAAGGAGGCTTTGCGCACGGCGGGAGCGCGGGAAGCGGGCACGGGGCGGCGGCGGGTGTCGGTGGCGGTGGCGGCGGTTTCCGTGCCGCGGCGGGAGGCGATGGTGGTGGCGCGATCGGGAGGCGGGATGGGGGAGGGGGTGACGAGCGTCTGCATCGGGGAGAAGGCGAGTTGCGTGGCGCCGCCGTTCGACTGCGTGATGAATCCCGGCTGGCTGAGGCGCGGCGTCTGGCGCTGGCCGCCGACCGGCGCGGGGTTCGCGCCGTCGCGCGGGCTGACGACCGGTCCTTCGCTGCGGAACTCGCCTTCGACGACCAGGTTGTCGGTGACGATGACGGAGGCGCCGGCGGGGCGGGACTCGTGGGTGGTGGTGACGGCGGAAAGGAGGACGCGGTTGCCAGGGCCGCTGGTTTCGATGCGGCCGCCATTGCGGATGAACCCTTCGCTGATGATGTCGATGCGCCGGGCGGCGAGCTGGGCGCGGGTCGTGATGTTGGCGCGGCTGGATGAATTCGGGGCGCCTGGGTCCAGCCAGGCTTCGCCGGAGTTCGTCGCGACCACAACGGCCGCGGTGTCGGCGGCCAGCACCTGAATCTGCCCGCGGGGAGCGCGCAGCACCGCCGCAGGCGCCAGCGTGACGTTCGCGCCGATCACGGTGAGCAGGCCGCCGCTGGTCTCGACGGTTCCTTTCAGGTCGACCAATCCGGAGCCTGTCTTCGTGAAGCGCGCGGCGCCGGTGGCGAGCAGGCCGGTTTCGTCGGAGGCCGCGAGCGCGCTCATGAAGATGCGGGGGGCCTGCACGCTGCCGGTCGCTGCCTGATGGATGCCGCCCGGGCTGATCAAATAGAACGGTCCGTCGGCGATGACACGGCCGTCGAGGCGCGCGGGCGCACCGCCGCGCACGACGTGCAGCGAGGCGAGCGAGCCTGATTCCGACCGGATGCGCAGAGTCTCACCGGCGCGGAGCGCCAGCGGTTCCCAGTCGATCCGGCTCGGTTGCCGCAATCGGACGAGCGCGCTGCCGGGTGATGCTCCGGCTTCGATGAGGGCGTCACCGTACGTCACGCGGCCCGACCGGTGCAGCGCGCCGTTCTGGTCCTGGGCGCACAACACGCCGGACGCGGCCGCAAGTGCGCCGATGCCGATGAGCCGGTGGCGGGTGTGGGGTTTTGGCATATGATATTTGAGATTTGGAATCTGATTGTACGGGAGAATGTGGGGGTGAGAGACAAGGAAGGGGAATTTTTTGGTGCCCAGAGTGGCGGTAGGTGTGTAGAGGTGAGCGCGTTGAGCGTGTCCCGCATGGCGTCGATGTCAGATTTGTTGCCTTCCGACTGGCTGGATGTGCTGTGGCCCGCGGTTTGCGCGCGGGTGCGGCGGCCGGTGGCGGGGGTGTGTCTGGACGGGTCGGCGACGGCGGAGGTGGCGAGCGGGTTGTTCGGTATGTTCTTGGCGGAGCATGACGATCCGCCTGGCAGTCTGGAGGCGTCGCAGGCGTGGCTGGCGGAGCGGGCGTCAGCGTCGGCGGTGGCATGGGTGGCGCGGGCGCGCCTGCGGGCGGGCAACCCGGATTTGCATCGCGATGCGGAAGCGGCGTTCTGGGAGCGCAATCCGGATTTCGACGCGCTGCGCGTCCGGGATGTGGACGGGGTGCTCACATCGCCGCACTGGGGGATGGCGGGGTCGGTATTGCGGCGGCGGGCGCTGCCGGTGCTGGCGCGGCTCGGTGTGAGGGACGAGGATGCGGAGGATGTGGTGATGGAGGCGCTGGGCGAGCTGACGCAGGCGCGACTCGACGGCGCCGGTCCGCTCGAGAAGATGGCGGTGTTCGAGGAGTTGCCACGCTTTTTCGCGACGATGGCCGAGCGGCGCGGGATTTCCTGGCTGCGCAAACAATCGGCCCGCAAACGCCAGCCGAGCAATCCCGCCTTGGCCGATCCGCTGGACGCCCCGGACAGCCTGGTGCGCCGCACGCTGACCGATCCGAGGTCGACGCGCCCTGACTCGCCGCAATCGCCATGGGAAAACGCGAGTTTCGATGCCATTTTCGCCGCCTGCCGCGCGGCCTTGACAGACTTCGAGTGGCATCTGCTGACGACGCTCTTCGTCGAGGGCACGCACACGCGGCTTGATTTGGCGAACGACCCGTGGGTGCTCGGGCAAATAGGGATCGCGGGATCCGCCTCGGAATCGAAACGTCGCCGCCGCCTCAACCTTTTCATCGAAGAAGCGCTGTCCCGCCTCGGGCGGGCATTGGACAAGGCTGATCTTTGAAGGTGGTCGAAGCGTGTGTATATAGTAAATATATTAAATATTGATAATATGGTACATTTGGCGGCTTGACATGTGGAATGGTTTTGGGGTTTACGGTTTGGGGGGAGTGGGGCAGGATGGGCGGGAAAAACGATGAGAGTTGCCAGCGGAGTCCGACATGCGCGATACTTCCTTATTCGAAACCGAACCACATGAGCCCCGCGTCCCCAGATCCCTCAGGCAAACCGGCCGTGCCGGCTCCCGAAGCCTGGGCGTTGCGGGCCGAATGGCGCGATGAACCGCCTTCGCTCGCGCGCTCGGAAGCGGAGCGCGCCTTGAGTTCGCTGGAGCGTGTCGCCGAGGATGGCGCGAGCGCGGTTTCCGCCGACGAGACTCCTCCGGTGCCGGATGATCTCCGGTCGAGATGGGCCGAGGCATACGGCCGCCCGGAGGAGACGGACGGTATTCGCGTTCCGGCGCCGTCCATTCCGGAGGCGGGCCGTCCGCGCGACGGCGGATTTGCCGACTGGCTGGGATCGCTGTGGAGCCCGCGCGGGCTGGCATGGGCCGGAGGCGCGGCGGCGGCGGTGGCTGTGCTGGCGGCGATCCTGTCTCAATTCGACAATCCGGGCGTTGTGCCATCGGGCGGGTCCGGTGAGCTGGCGACGCGCGGCGTGCCTGACACGGCCGGCCGGGCTCCGGCGCCGGTAGTGGTTGTGGCCGCGGAGCCTGCGGTGGATGGGCTCGACTCTTTGATGGCCGTGCTGAAACAGGCGTATCCGAATCGCCCCGTGCGCGTGGTAGCGGGCGCGGACGAAGCGGCCGCCGCCGCCGCGCAAAGCGAGGGCGGCCTCGTGGTCGTCGACCTCGTCGGCGGTCTGGTCACTGCCTGGAGCGGCGGCACGCTCGGCGGTGAGTTTCCCGCCCGGTCCGGGGAGCGTGTGGCGGCCGATTTTGTGAGCGGGATCGAGTCGGCGGACGATCTGCTGAACCGGACGGATGCCGGGGCCCGGTGACTATCGGCAATGATTTCGTTGACCGCCACCGCCTGCGCCGCCGCCTGCGTTCTGGCGGCG
>CAZYHO010000065.1:12647-14639 GCA_964647495.1 uncultured Akkermansia sp.
TGGGTGGATGGCCGCACCGGTGAGCCGTTTCGACCGCCCGCGGAACCGGCGCTTCGAAACCGCCTCGACCCGCTGCTGGCCGGTGCCACCACCGCCGAGGGCGTCGAGCGCGTGCTCGATGCTTTCCTGGCGCACACCCGCGAGCATGGTCGTCCGGTCATGGAGGTCGAAGCCGCGCCGGCCGGGACCGGTGGCGATTCGGTCTTGCGGATCGTCGTCTGGCCCGGCCTGATCCGCAGCCTGAGCCTGGAAGGAGGATCCCCGTGGATGCGCACCACGGTGGCGGCCGACTGGGCACGGCGTGCCGGCGCGGAAATCGACATGGTCGCGCTCGACGACTGGCTTGACTGGACTCACCGCAATCCGTTTCACCAGGTCCGGCTATCGTTCGAGCCCGGACCGGAACCCGCGACCGCCGACGGCGTGCTTTCGCTGGAATCGAAGCGCCTGGTGCGTCCATATTTCGCGTGGCACAACGACGGCGTGGAACCGCTGGGGCCGCAGCGGTTTACGAGTGGTGTGGAACTGGGCGACCCCGGCGGCCTGCCGGTGTGGATGTCGGCCGAACTCGTCGGCGGCGAGGATTGGCCCGACTACCGTTCGGGGCGCGGCCGCATCCGGTGGTTCCTGCCATGGCGCCACGAGCTGCGCTTCGGCGGCGGCTGGACAACGGCGGAACTCGACGGCTTTGTCCCGGGCCTGCCGATCACGTCATCGCTCCGCTCGACGGATTTCACGGCTCGGTATGTTGTTCCGTTAGGCAGGCGGGGCGGCTGGCGGTGGGATGCCGGGGCCGGATTTGATTTCCGGCGGACCAGGAGCGGCGTTTCGGTGGACGGGGTGGTCGACGAGGGTGAAGCGGACACGGCGCAGGCGGTGGCGGACGTCACGGCATGGCACATCGCGGAGCGGCTCGAAGCCGTGGTGGCGGGGAGTGTTTTCTGGAGTCCCGGCGGCGTGACGGAGTTCAACGAGACGCGGGATATCGAGGTGTTGCGGCCCGGCGCCGAGGCCGACTATGTGGGTGTGCGCGCCGAAGCGGCGGCTCGTCGGGAGTTGCCGCACGGCTGGGCGGTGGCCGGACGTGGGGCGGCTCAGTGGACGAGCGCGCCGCCGTTGCCGACGGTGCAATTGCCCGTCAGCGGGGCGAGCGCGGTGCGTGGATTCGACGAAGCGGTCGTGCTCGCGGACGCGGGCGTCTGGGGCGGGCTGGAATTGCTGGCGCCGGCGTGGCAGCGGGCGGGCGCGGCGGGCGGGCCTGGCCTCAGGCCGCTTGTTTTCGCGGATGCCGGCTGGGCGCTCAACGAGGCCGAGGACGACGACACCGCGCTGGCGAGCCTCGGCGTGGGACTGCGGTTTTCGTATGGGCGGCGGGGCGGCCTGGCCGTCGACTACGGCTGGCGGCTGACCGAACCTGGAGGGCGGGCGCATTTTGCGCTGGTCGTGTCGTTTTAGTGGTGAGACTTTCGTCACGCGCGCCATGAGAGACCCCGCACCTCGCCGGAACCGGTGGCGCCCGCGGGCCTGGGGGGTGGCTGGCTGGCTGGTTCTGGCCACCGGGGTCCGCGCCCAGCAGGGGACGCCGTATCGTTATTATGTGCGCGCCGCGGAGACATCGCAGATGACCTACGCGGAGCTTCATCAAATAGTCTTGGAGGCGGCGACTGGCGCCGACGAGCGCACCGGCATCGTTGCTGAACTCGATTACGAGTTGGCCGGCGTGAGTGCGGTGGCCGCGGTGATGACGGTCGACCAGATGCAGCGGCTGCTCGGAGAGCCCTCGCTGCAGGTGATGCTGGACCCGCCGATGCATCCGGCATCGACCACCGCCGGCCCGGCCTGGCCGCTCAACCAATGGCTCGTGCCCGAGGACATCACCGCCTGCGTGCAGGCCGAGCCTGTGGTGTATCTGGTCGATACCGGTGTGGCCGTGAACCACACGGATTTCGACTACGGACCCGGATCCGCGACGCTCACGTTTTTGCCCGGTGT
>CAZYHO010000066.1:0-5126 GCA_964647495.1 uncultured Akkermansia sp.
CCGACGTGAACGAAAGAACGTACTCGCTCATTCCCGGAGGCGGGCGGCGTTCCAGAGAGGCCGCCACGGCACGCCCGCGGCGAAAGGCCGTTTCGCCAACATCTTCGGCGAAATAAACCACCAGCGCCTGAGGACCATACGGAAGCCAACGCACTCCGCATCCTGACACGGGAAGACCATGAATGCGAGGGAGAAGCGGCGATATCGGCTCCTTCATGGTCTCGGGCAGGGCGGCGCGTCCCGCTCCTCGCACCGAACCTCCTGTCCCGCGCGCCAGGCGCCTTTGCCATCGCCGCAATGAACGCGCCCGTCCAGAGAACTTCGAAACCGCGGATGAACGCCAATGAACGCCAACAGCGCGGAATTCGCGTCCATTGGCGTTTATTGGCGGTTTCCCCGAACGCCACGGCCAGCTTCGCGGCGCCGCGCACACCTCCCTCCCCCCCCGCGAATCGTTCAACCAAGGTGAGCATCACGGCTCCGCTATCGCTCCGCGTGATGCTCACCAGTTTTGTTCGTCTTTTGTTTGGATTTTGAGGCTCTTTCCGGAGGAAAAGTCTGTGTGGATCAGCAGATGCAGTATGGCCATACAAAATATATCGGGTAACTTCCGCAACCATAGGTCGATCAAACTGGATGAAGTACCAAAAATGACTGGGTGTGAGTAAGAAACCCAAGCCCAAAAATAGAAGATGAATCCAATGAGGAAGAATCCTGATGAATACTTACCTCTGATGGCCGTGGAAATCCGAGCGATGAGAGAAAGAATGTCCAGCAGCAAACCGCAGCATAGGAATAAGAGTGGAACTGCGGGCTGAAGCGCTGGGATATGCCAAACAAAAATGGAGCTGGCAATAAGCAGAAACGCGAAAAACACAACCCCACGCCATTCCTCCCACTTTGTAAGTGGCTCTGTTACAGGAATAGGTTTCATGGTGTTCGAACTCATTTGGAGGGGCGCATGCCCTGATCTAGACGAACAGTAGAATTAAACCTCTGTGTGTCTTGACAAGTTCAGGCACACAGAGGCAATTGTAGTGCAAATGCCTCCTTGAAGGGCGGACTTCGTCCATGGGCGGTGCATCTGGCCATAATGAGCGGAAGTGCGGAATATGCCAAGGGAAAGTTGGAGGGGGAGGAGTGTCTACGCGAGAACCAGAGGGCTGGGGGCGCTGGCGCCCGGGGTTGGAGGAGGTGGAGATGAATCACGGTGGCGCGTATGGGGACAGGCGAATTGTATTCTCGAAGTCCGGTATGCCCGCCAGCCGAAAGGCCTTGGGACTGCGTGCGAGAGCCGAAGCGCAGCGGAGACGGCCGAAGGCAATCGCCGCTCTGCCGGAAAAGGACGCCACTGGGAGCGGGCTTCCGTGGCCTGAGCCGGGGTCGCCCCTGGATAGCTGCCTCGTTCCGGAGAGTCGCCTCGCCCTGAAGAGCTGTGATGCTCACAGCAGTCCCAGGGTCTTTTGGCTCGGTGACGCAACAAGGAGGTGTCGGGAATGGATCGCGTTTCGGCGAGTGCGCTGTACCGCGCGCCCGGCCGCACCGATCGTCCCGCTCCAGGCACCCGACGATCGGGTATCGGCTTGAGCCGGGCTGCGAAGCTCGTGTGACATGCGATTCAGCACTCGGCTCCGCGTTTCCACCTGCAGACGCGGCTTGATTTACTGATGATCGAGGTGTGGAGGATCGTTGTGCCGGCAGTTTCCTCCCTTGTTTGTGGTTCAAGGTGGCCGCGGGGCGGGCGGGTCATCTTGTGGGGCGGATGCGGGAGCAGGTGCAACCGCGGGCACAACAACAGGCGCAGGCACAGGCGCAGGCAGGGACACAGGCGAGGCCGTGGGCGCAGGCGCGGCGGCCGGCCGCTGCCAGCGGTGGAATGCCGGGTCGAACCGCTGCCTGGTTGTGTCGATCAACTCCAGGAACCCGATGTCGCGGCGGAGCATCCAGCCGCGCACGACGAAGAACATCACCCAGCATACGGTGAAGCTCGCGAGGAATGCCAGCGGCATGAGCATGTTGCCATACTCGTCCCATCCCCAGGCCACAAAAACCTGCCACGCCACGATGGGCACTACGGCGGGGAGCAGCCAGGGTTCTTCGTCCTCCTCGCTCATGGCCCGAACCATCCAGTGGATCTGAATCAGGAACCCGATCAGCGCGAACGGGACGATCAGAAAGCCGCGCAGGCAGGCGACAAACGAGAACGCGTACATCGCCGCACCGATAATGGGTGACAGAACCAGTTCCTCCGTGCCGGTATTGTCCAGTATCCGCGACGGGGTCGGCCAGTCCTCGAAATCGTTCCATTCGACATCGGTCCATGTCAGGGCCCAGGCTCCCATCGCCACACTGAAACCGAGCAAGAGAAACACCTTGAACACTCTGAAGACCAACTGGAAGACGGAGGCCTTGAAAATGTCGAGCAGGTCGAATGGTGTGCCGATCCCGCCCAGCAGGGTTCCCGGGTGCAACGCATCGCGGATGGCCACCCAGTCGGCTTTGAGCGGTATGTTCAGGAATTCCCGTATCCTCTGCCGGAGTGTCCGGGGTTCGGCGGCCGGCGGTGGCTCGGGTGCCCGCAGGCGCTCCGGCGGCGGAGGTGGCGGCGGGGGAATCCAAGGAGGAGGAATATTCATTGTGGGGGATCATACCAGGTGGCTGGCGGCGGGGTCAATCCCGGTTATCGGCTCCTTAAGGTTTCAGGGAGGGCGGCGGGTCCCGCTCCTCGCGCCGAACCAGAGTCCCGCGCGCCTGGCGCCTTTGCCGCCGCCGCGATGAGCGAGCCCGTCCAGGAAATTTCCAAACCGCGAACAGACGCCAACAACACGGGATGCCAGTTCATTCGCGTCTCTCCTATGGCCGCCGATGAGCCCTGCGGGCAAACGTATGCACGCTCGTTCGAAGGGGCCTTTCGTCATGTCGGACTCCGACGGCGGGACCGCCGGATCCGACATGATCGATCCGTCGGCACCCATGTGGAACCGGAAGGCCGGCGGAAAACACACGCTTTTGACATTGGCACTCCTCAGTGTTGTTCCTGATCGAGCCAGAGCCAGCGTGCTTTGCCGTCCGGGAGCCTGTGGAGGGCGGCGGGGCGAGAGCCGGCGGCGGCGAAGAGATCGTCTTCGGTGGCGCGGGGGAGGGGCGCCGGCGATTGCCGCGATGAGACGGACTGAACGCCGGGCGTCGTGCGCACCACGATGTCGTGAGCCTTCGCGGACTGGATGAGGAGACCGGGCGCGGCGGGTTTTGTCGTGACGACGAGACAGGCGGCCGGCGTGGCGGGAGCGGCAGGTGGCGCGTGCGGCGCGGGAGGCGCGGGCGTGGGCGCAGGTGTGTCCTGCGCGGCCGGCCCGGCGAAATCATCGGACCGCGGGGAGCGGATCAGGATGAGCGCGGCGATGGCGGCCAGGGCAAGCGCGGCGGCGGCGCGGGTGGTGCGGCGCGCGATGCGGCGGCGCCGGGCGGCGCGCCGCAGGGTGGCCAGGGAATCGGCAAAGCCGTCGGGATGCAGCGTGTCCTCGATGAGGAGATGGTGGTTGGAGCGGCTCATGGGCGGACGGATTCGAGCAGGAGATCGCGCAGCCGGGCACGGGCGCGGGTGAGGCGGGATTCGATGGCTTTTTCGGTGACTCCGGCGGCGGCGGCCAGGTCGCGCACGCTGGCGGATTCGAAGTATTTCGCTTCCAGCAGTGTGCGGTCGGCATCGGGCAGGCCGGCCATCGCGCGATCGAGGTGATCCGGCCAGGCGTCGGGTGCGGGCGGCGTGGCGGCGTGGGCGGCCGTGGTGTCGCGAAAGCGGGCGAGGAACCGACGCCACCGGCCGGCGGCGCGCCGGTGGTCGGCGAGCGCGTGGCGGGCGAGCAGTGTGAGCCATCCCCAGAACGCTTCCTCGGTTTCGAAGTCGCGGGCATGGCGCACCGCGCGGACAAAAGCGGCCTGCAAGGCGTCGCGCGCCGCCTGTTCATCGCCGTGCGCAGCCACCAGCAGGTAGCGGAAGAGGCGCGGCGCGTAGAGGGCGTGCGCCTCGGTCCAGGCGCGGTCCTCGGCCGCGGCAAGGCGCCGGGTGAACGCCTTCACCTCCGAATCCCTCGCGCTTGTCGCGGCCGAGGCGGCTTCGACCGCGGGGGGCAGGGCCATCGGAATCGCGGCCATTGGTTCACCCATGAAAAAACTCCCTACTCCTTTTCGCGGTCTTTTTCCAGGGCCTTCAATCGCGCGTCCTGTTCCTGCAGTGTTTGAACAATCTCTTCGACCGACGTGTTGAGGGGCAGCATCATGTCGCGCATTTCGACAAGCTTCGCCCTGTGAGCGTCCAGAGTACGTGTGTTTTTCTTCTGTTCTGATTCGACAATGTGAAGCTTCCTGTCCAACTCGACTCCGACGATTTGCGGCCGGCTGCCGAGCAGGGCCAGCAGGTTGTTGACGGCCTCGAGTTGTTCCGGGCTGCCGGTGGCGATGAGCAGTTGTGTTTCCTGGTGGAATTTGAGGGCTTCCATCGGTGGTTCATCGCCTTCGGTGGCGGCGGCGCCCCAGGCGGTCCGGATGGCGGTCGTGATGTCATCGATCGAGAGTTTTTCGCCAAGCAGGCCCGAGACATCGAAGAACTGGCTTTGTTTTGGTTTCGGCGGCGGGCTCGCGGGTTGAAGCTGCACTGCCGATTGAAGCTGGCGTTGTCTTCCGAGCTGCTGCAGTCCTGGTTCCGGCAATTGGGAAACGCTGAAGGTGAATACATTGGGGGCTTCAGGGATTTCGGTGAACTGGTAACCGGACCGGCCTTGTTCGAGGCCGATGCGTCCGGCGGCCGTCACGGCGGCGAAGAACTCATTTACGGTGACCTGGTGCAGCCGGAGAGCGGGCAGCGGAGTGGCCTCGGAGCCTGTTGTCCAGACGATGTTGATCGGATGGCCCAAGCGTTTCGAGGCAAGGGCGACCGCCTCTATCGCGGGCACATTCTCTTCGAGTTCGATGTTGAAGCGCGGGTCTTGGGGTGCTCCAAACGGGTCAACGGCCGCGAACGGGTCCGTGGCCGCGGGAGGCGGTGTGGCAGGCGCCAGAGAGGCGGTCTGCGCTCGAGCCCGGCCGGGCGCCGGGACGAGCGCCGCAGCGGCGGCACACAGAGTGAG
>CAZYHO010000066.1:5226-14623 GCA_964647495.1 uncultured Akkermansia sp.
TCACGGGGACGCTGGCGGTGACTTCGCGGAGGGGTGGCTGGCCTGCGATTTCGGTGTCGCTGACCAGGGCGCTGCCGGTCGGCGCCGCGCCGGCCAGGCTGGTGACGACCGGTGTCCACTCGCGCAGGTCGGCGCTGGCTTCGAGCCGGCATGTGAGATCGACCGTGCGCGGATCTCTTCGGAAAACGACTGTGAAGGTCTCGTCGGACGCCGAGGCGAGGCGGAATCCGCTTTCCGGCGGGGACGGCTGTTTCGGGTGCAGTGCCCAGGCGTATTCCAGCAGATTGGCCAGGCCGTCGGCATCGTCATCGCCTGACGGATCGACAGACTGCCCGATGAAGTAATACTGGCGTTCCCATTCCTGCCGCCGCGTGAGCGTGGGCGCGGGTTCCGACGGCGCCAGTTTCAACAGTGAGCCGGCCGGCAGCCCGTTGTCGAGACCCGACACCGGCAGCGTTTGCTTGCAGCCGAGATAGATTTCGCCGGTTTCGTCCTCGCCGAATGTCTGGATGTAGCGGTCGATGGGATTGCCGCCGTCGATCTCGAGTTGCGAGAGGCTCCACGTTCCGGGTTCGAGTTCCTGCAGTCCGAGCAAGATTCCTTTGGGTGTCGCGAAATCCTGGGTGTAATCTCCGAAGATATAGTGGCCCTGTGCCTCGGGGATGGCCGTGCCGCGATACAGGAAACCGCCGGTGATGGAAATGCCGAATTGCGGGAGTTCCGGCTCGCCTTTGACGACGCCGGGGTGGGCGTATTGCGCGATGGGGCCGAGGGCCGGAACGCTGAGCGGCGGCGCATCGATGGAAAAGTCCGGGACGAAGGTGCCCTCGAAGTTGCGCCAGCCGTAGTTACCGCCTTTTTCGATGATATTCACTTCCTCGATTTCACCCTGGCCCACGTCCGCGCAAAAGAGACGGCCGGTGACGCGATCGAAGGAGAAACGCCACGGATTGCGCAAGCCCCAGGCCCAGATTTCCTCGCGCACACCGGCCACGCCCACGAAGGGATTGTCGGCGGGGATGCCGTATTGGCCGCCGGGGCTCCCGGGGCCGCCGGGGCCGTTCGTGCCGAAGGGGTCGAGGCGCAGGATTTTTCCGAGCAGATGGGAGCGGTCCTGCGCGTTGCCCAGGGCGTTGGTGGGACGCGGTGAGGAGGCCGAACCTCCGGTGTGGCCGGCGTTGTTGTCGTTCGCGCTGCCGCCATCGCCGACGCTGACGTAGAGCAGGCCGTCCGGCCCGAAGGCGAGCTGGCCGCCGTTGTGGTTGAATTGCGGCTTGTCGAAGGCCAGCAGGATGCGTTCGGAGGCCGCGTCCGCCTGGTCCGGGCTGGCGGCGGACACGGTGTACTCGGCGATCGTGCTGCGACTGTCCACCGGCTCCTCGGGCGTGCCTGGCGCGCCGGGTGACGGGGCGTTGTAAAAGACGTAGAATTTGCCCGTACCCGGCTGGCCGGCCTGGCCGTACTGCGGGTGAAAAGCGAAGCTGAGCAGCCCGCGTTCATCAAAACCTGGGCGCTCGGGCACCAGTTTCGGCTCGATGTCCAGGAACGGTGATGGTTGCAGGATGCCGTCGTTGACGATGTGGATTTTCCCTCGCTGTTCGGCCACGAAGAGACGCCCGGATCCGTCGCCCGCATGCGTGATGCAGGTGGGCGACTGGATCTGCTTCTCCACGACCAATTCCAGCCGCATCCTGGGAAAACCCGGCGGCTCGGGATCGTCGATGGTGTTGATCGTGCCGCCGAACCCGTGGAGCGGACAATGGTAGGTGTAGGTGGCCGCCGTTTCGGGCACTGCAAAGGTGAGCGTGCCCGAGAAGATGGTGTTGTTGGTGATCGAGTCGGGCGGGGCGCCCAGGATCTCGAACGGATGGCAGGAGCAGGTGTCGATGTCGAACGTGTACGTCCGGCCCCGGATCAACGTCAGCGTCGGGCTGCCGCCTTGGCCATTGATGGTGTAATCGGATTCCGCCGCGGTGGCGGTGACTTCAAAATCAGCCGCCCCCAGGGGCAGGCTGAACGCAATCACGAGGATCAAGGAAACAGGAAGGCTGCACAGTGTCAATTTGCCTGATTTCATTGGGATTCGTTTCAGCGACCACGCTGATTGTCCCCGACCCGGTCCCGGGGGGAAGGGCTTTTTTTCTGCGCGAAAGGGTATTGGTCGTTACGGCTGCACCACGCTTGCCGCATCGGCAGGCTGGAAGCCCGCGTTCCTCACTGCGTCCGAGGCATCCATCCTCGACGGAGCGATGCCTTCGACGCCCCATTTCCAGCGCCAGGAATTCGAATTGCCCGTCCGCAACCGCAGCGAGGCCAGCGCAAGGCCAGTGCGGCGAGGCCCGCCTGTCGAATGGCGCTCAGTGCTCCGGTTTGAACAAATGGCCGTAGCGATACTGGAGAAAATGGGTGCTGGGAATGGACTTGGCGAGCGAGTCGCTCTGTTTCTCGAAGAGCTGGAGTTTCGAGTCCGCCACTTCTTCCAGCCATATTTCCCGTTCCTCCAATCCCGAGGAGGCCAGCACATTGGCTAAATAGGGCTTCCACAGCATCATGCCTACGGATGGCCCCAGCAGATCGGACATCTCCTGGCGCAACTGCTTGTCAAAGGCTTCGCGCTCCGACTTGAAGGCCCGGATGACGAACTTCTGATTCCCGGCCTCATCGGTCACCAATTCGCTATGCCGGCTTCCAACTCCTGGAGCCGCTGGCGCGCGTTCTGGAAAATGCTTCGGATCGCCTGTTCTCCATTTTCGGACTGCCCCAAAAACATCATGATCTCCGGGCATGGCTGCATGAAGTCAGGCTGGATGAACAGCCATGACAGAGCGTCCGCTTCCTTGGCTGTGAGGCTTATCTGGTCGATTTCTCCTGCATCCACAAATTCCTGAACCATTTTCTCGCGGGCCAAGTCATCCTCAGTTGGCTTCGTCGACTTGTGAGTGATCGAGGGAGGCGTCGCGGGCAGAGGACCGCTTCTCTCTGCGGTAACCGAGGAGGGGCGCCATTGGGAGGGACTCTGGTGGCGCCATCGTTCCAGCAGCCAGCCGGCGCCCAGTGCCACGGCGAGAAACGCCCAGCCTGTGCGTTCCAGGAAGCCTATCGAGCTTCGTCTGTTCGCATTGTCCATGGCCATCAAGGGAAGAGGTGGGCGTACTCGGATTGGAACGTCACTTCCGAGATCGCTTCGGCTGCTCCGTTCCAATAGACGACGCGCCTGCCGTGCAGGGCCACGGGCGAAGCGAGGAGGATTTCCGAGGGGCGGGCGTCGATCGTCAGACCGGGGCGATAGAGGAAGGTGGTTCCGGGCGCGAGGGTGGATTCGAGAAACTCCGCTTGGATGATCCCATGCTGGGCGAGCACGGAGAGGGACTCGGGGAAACGTCCTTCGTTGGCCGAGGCGTAGACTATGCAAGCGGACACGATGGCACTGGCACGCGATGCCTCAGCCGTCCGTTCCGCTTGCCCCCGCGCGCTATTCATGACAGGCAGGAAGATGGAAGCCATCATCGCGACGACGCTGATCCCCGTGATCATTCCGACACCGCCGGTGATGATTCCCGCGATGCCAAGACCACGGCCTTGCAGGGCGCCGCCGGAGCGGTCGATATTCCGCAACGCCAGAATCCCGAGCACGATCGCCGGTATCGACCCGAAGATCCAGAGACAGAAGAGGCTGAGGATGCCGAGGATGAGGCTCCAGATCGCCTGCGCGGAGGTCTTCGTCTGTTGGAAATTCAGGGGTGCAGGTGGATTCATGCGGTCACAGGGTCGAGGTGGCGGGCACTATGGAGCGCGGCGTGAGCCGTGGCAATGCGAAGATGGGCGAGGCCATGCCGGCCCGGTCATTGGCAAGCTTTGAAGGGCCGTGTTTTCCTGCGGCGCTCCGTGCGTTGATGAAGCCCGGGCAGTGACAATCTGACTCCGGTTGAAGCGCTCTGCAACCGGGCAGCCGGGGGATACCGCGTGCCCGTGAGGGCGCGTGGGGAGCAATCCGGGGCGAAAGGCCAGCCCCGAAGGAAACTGAACCCGATTCGGCCGACAGCGGCGAAGTTGCCCAAACAAGCGCTTCCAACGGGCCGGGCTGAACGACATGGGGCGAAGAAGATTCCGCATGATGCGGCCAGCTCCGGCTGAAGCCGGTGCATTCCAACGCGTTCGCTCAATAATCTTCTTGAACTGGCTCGCGATCGGGGTGGACCGAGAAAGATGAATCGGGAGGTTGCGTGACGAGCGGCAGGCTGTCTATTGCGGGATGAATTATCTTCGGGGGACGGCGCCTTGAACAGCGCCATCAGCCTGCAGCGGATCGCGTTTGTGGGGGGGTATGAGCCGAGGCAGTGTGGGATCGCCACGTTCACGCACGATCTGTGCGAGGCTGTCCATGCCCAGGGGCCGGCGTCATGTTTTGCGGTGGCGGTCAATGACCGGCCGGAGGGTTACAAATATCCGCCGAGGGTTTGTTGCGAGATGCAGGAAAAGGAACTGGATTCCTACCGGCGCGCGGCGGATTTTCTGAACTTTCACAACATGGAGGTGCTGAGCGTGCAGCATGAGTTCGGCATCTATGGGGGCGTGGCGGGCAGTCATTTGGTGGCGCTTTTGAAGGAGGTGCGGATGCCGGTGGTGACGACCCTGCACACGCTGTTGCAGGCGCCCAACGCGGCGCAGCGCCTGGTCATGGACGAGCTGGTGCGGCGCAGCGACCGGCTGGTGGTGATGGCGCAAAAGGGCGCGGAGATTCTGCGCGGGGTGTATGCGGTTCCGGAGGAGAAGATCGATGTGATTCCGCACGGCATCCCGGATATCCCGTTCACGGATTCGCGTTTGTCGAAGGCCCAGTTCGGCGTGGAAGGGCGCACGGTTCTGCTGACATTCGGATTGCTGGGGCCGGGCAAGGGCATCGAATATGCGATCGCGGCGCTGCCGGAGATCCTGCGGCATCATCCGCAGGTGGTTTATCTGGTGCTGGGCGCCACACATCCGCATTTGAGAGAGAAGGAGGGCGAACGCTACCGGCTGAGCCTGGAGCGCCAGGCCGAGGAACTCGGCGTGAAGGAGAACGTCATCTTCTACAACCGGTTCGTGACGCTGGAGGATCTGGCGGAGTTCATCAGGGCCACGGACATCTATGTGACGCCGTATCTGAACGAGGAACAGATTACCTCCGGCACGCTGGCCTATGTGTTCGGCGCGGGCAAGGCCGTGGTTTCCACGCCGTACTGGCATGCCACCGAATTGCTGGCGGAGGGGCGCGGTTTGCTGGCGCCATTCCGCGATTCCGAGGGGATCGCCCGGGCTGTGTGCCAGCTTCTGGATGAGCCGGAGCGCATGGAGGAAACACGGCGCGAAGCCTACCGCGCGGGGCGTGAAATGATATGGCCGGCCGTGGCACGGCGTTATGTGGAGTCGTTCCAGCATGCCTGCGCCGACCGCCGGACGCCGCCGCGCACGGCTTTCGCCGGATGGACGCTCGCCAGCCGCCCCTATGAATTGCCGGTGCTGCGCCTGGATCACCTGGGGCGCATGACCGACAGCACGGGGATCTTCCAGCATGCCATTTTCAACGTGCCGGATTTCCACCATGGCTACTGCACGGACGACAACGCGCGGGCGTTCATTCTCTGCAATCTTCTGGCCGATGAAAGCGGCGCCACGCCGGGGCACGATCTCGAGGCGCTGGCCACAAGCTATCTCGCTTTCCTGGCGGCGGCGTTGAACCGCGACACCGGACGCTTCCGGAATTTCATGAGCCATGGACGTCAGTGGCTGGAGGAAAGCGGAAGCGAGGACAGCCATGGCCGGGCGCTCTGGGCGCTGGGCACGGGCGCCGCGAGGTCGCACGACGAAGGCCGCAGGAAGTTGTCAGCCTGGCTCTTCGAGTCCGGCCTGGCCGCCACCGCGTCGTTCACATCGCCGCGTGCGTGGGCCTTCGCTTTGCTCGGGTTGCACGAGTACCTGCGCCGGTTTCCCGACGACACCAGCGCGACCGGGATGCGGGAGCGGCTGACGCTGCGGCTGCTCGCACTGTGGAGGGATTGCGCCTCAGACGACTGGCCCTGGTTTGAACTCTCGGTGACGTACGACAACGCCCGCCTTTGCCAGGCGCTGCTCGTGAGCGCGACCGCCATGCAGCATCGCGAGGGGGTGGACGCCGGGTTGATGTCGCTGCGCTGGCTCAATTCCTTGCAGCGCACGCAGGCGGGCTGTTTCCGTCCCATCGGCAGCAACGGTTTCTACATCAAGGGAGGAGCCCGGGCGGACTTCGACCAGCAGCCCGTGGAGGCGCAGGCCATGGTGTCGGCCTGTCTGGAGGCATTTCGTGCGACCGGGGACGGGGTGTGGCGGGATGCGGCGAGGCGGGCATTCGAGTGGTTCTTGGGGCGCAACGATCTGGGGGTGTCATTATATGATCCGGCGACGGGTGGGTGCGGGGACGGGCTTCATAGCGACCGCGTGAACGAGAATCAGGGAGCGGAGTCGACCCTCGCCTTTCACCTTGCACTTGCGGAAATGAGCGGTGCGGAGAATCCCCTCACCACATTCCTGCCACCTTCATGAATCCCATCCCCATCCGGCGCCACGAGATCACGCTCCGTCCGGAAAGCGCCAGAGTTATCATCCGCCCATTTATTCCTGTGAGCGAGCAACGCAGGGCCACGATCATCGGCCGGGCGTTGTTGCTGACCGAGGAGGAGGTCGGGAGGGAATTGCGCCAGGTGCTCGATGAATTCGAATCCCGCCATCTGAACATCGAGGCCGTGTTCCTCGATCGATTTGCGAAGATCGAGGCGCATCTTTTCACCCAACGCAGCCTCTCCAGGGAAAGGAAGCTGCTGATCGGCTCCTTGTTTTCGGGGGAATACGCGCTCGAGTCCGCGGCGCTGTTCAATCCCTCGATCGTGCCGCATCCGGATCAAAGCGGCGTGCCCGCGGGCGGGATGCGCTTCATCATGAGCCTGCGCGCCACGGGTGAGGGGCACATTTCCTCGATCGAGTTCCGCGACGGCATGATCGCTCCCGGAGGCCACATCACACTGGCGCCGGTTTCCCGTTATGTCACGGCGCCGGAGGTGCTGCCCAACCCCACTTACCGGAGGAACTCATTCATCATCAAGCTGCATGAAATGGGTTTCGCCAACGACTGCGCCACGGAAGCGATGTCCGGACTGGCAACGCAGTTCACGCGCAGCGAACTGGCCGCCAACCTGGCGCGTGTCCGCCGCGAGACGATGCCCGTCACGCATGATTGCAAGCGCACGCTGGACTGCATCCAATGGCTGGCGGATTCGAATTACGAGCTGTGTTTTTCCTCGAAACTGGCGCTGAGCGAGCGCATCATCTTTCCGGTTTCGGAGAACGAGAGCAACGGCATCGAGGACGCCCGGTTTGTCCGCTTCGTGGAGGATGATGGAGCGGTGATGTACTATGCGACGTACACCGCCTACAACGGGCGGGCGATCCTGCCTCAGCTTATCGAGACCGAAGATTTCCTGCACTTCCGTGTGCTGACGTTGAACGGCAGCGCGGTGCAGAACAAGGGGATGGCCTTGTTTCCGCGGCGCATCGGGGGCCGGTACGCCATGCTTTCGCGGCAGGATGACGAAAACCTGTTCATCATGTTTTCCGACAACGTTCATTACTGGAGCGATCCGCAGATCCTGCTGAGGCCGGCCGAGGTCTGGGAATCGGTGAAGGTGGGCAACTGTGGGTCGCCGATCGAAACGCCGGCCGGCTGGCTGGTCATCACGCACGGCGTCGGCCCGATGCGCAAATACTGCATCGGGGCGGTCCTGCTCGATCTGGACGATCCCGCCAAGGTGATCGGACGACTGCAGCGACCGCTTCTTTCACCCGATGGGAACGAGCGGGAGGGGTATGTGCCCAATGTTGTTTATAGCTGCGGGTCCCTGTTGCACGGCGGTGAGCTGGTGCTGCCGTACGCCATGAGCGATCATGCCTCCGCCATCGCCACGCTGCCGCTGGAGCGCATCCTCGAGGTGTTGCTGGAGAAGGGCGCGTGTCCGTGACGCCAGGGATCCATCGACGCGGCCGCGCGTTCGTTGGAGGCGGCCGATGGATTGATGTTGATTCCGCTCCGGGTGGCGGCATGGTCGAAGGACGCATTGCTGTCAGGTGAATGAACGGTTCATTTTCAGGGAGGAGATGCGGAACGAAACAACCCGCATGGCCTCGCCGGTTTTACCACAAAGCAGTCAGACAAAGCACGAGAAATTCTCGCTGCTACTCTTTATCGTGACGATACTGGCCACGCTGGCCGTCCTGCTGGGCGGGCTGTGGCTTGTGGCGCCCGGGGTGTGGGAGCAGCAGTTGCTCGCCCCCTGGTGGAAGGGACTGGTCGTGTTCGGGCTGATCAGCCTGCTCAACTGTTTTGTGGAGTTCTTTTTCCACAGGTATGTGCTGCACACGCCGGCGGTTCCGTTTTTGCGGCGGCTTTACCGGCAGCACACGCTGCACCATGGGCTCACGCGGATCGCGAGGAGGAAGAGCCGTGACGGGAGGGGTATTTTGTTCATAGAGAACAAGTACCCCATCACGGAGCCCTGGCAGACGGAGGCCTCGTTTTTTCCGTGGTACTCGCTGGCGGCGTTTGCGGTGGTGATTTCGCCGCTGCTGGCGCTGCTTCAATGGCAGTTTCCCTCATTTCCCTGGTTCTTGGCGGGGTACGCGGCGCTGGCGGTTTCGCTGGGGCTTTACGAAATCCTGCATGCCATCAACCACTGGCCGTTCGAGCGGTGGGAGCCCTTGATCAGCCATCCTCGCTGGGGCCGGATGTGGAATACGATCTACGCGTTCCATCTCCGCCACCACGCCGTCACCGACTGCAATGAATCGATTTCCGGCCTTTTTGGGCTGCCCCTGGCCGACTGGGTATTCGGCACTTGTGTGATCCCTCAAACCATTTATGCCGAGGGAGAACCGTGGACATCGGAAAAATTCCGCAGTCCGAGGCCGCGCCGGGTCATTCGTTTTCTGGACACATGCGCTCAACGGGTTGTGGAACGCAAGCGCAGACGCGCCGCAGCGGAATCCGCACCCCGTTCGCCGGTGCGCGACACGGTGGGCGCCCAGCGCAGCCACGAGTGAGGGGCGGGCGCAGGGCGGGGGACAGGGATTGGGGGACAGGGTGTTCGGTGTTCGGTGTTCAGAGTTCAGAGGTCAGAGTTCAGAGTTCAGAGGTCAGAGTTCAGAGGTCAGAGGACGGGGTATTTAGTGATCAGTCCGCGACGAGCGTTGCACGATTGAACAGCAAGGGCAGAACCGACGGTTTTTTGACATGGGCATCGTGTTGAAAACCGGGCTGCACAACATGGGGTGGAAAAGGAGTTCGCATGACGCTGCCGGCTCCGGCTGAAGCGGGTCCAATCCAACGCGTTCG
>CAZYHO010000067.1:0-1519 GCA_964647495.1 uncultured Akkermansia sp.
GGTGTGATTCGAGTGATTCGTGGTTCATTATGGCATGCGATACCGGCCAACCATGACCCTGGGAATGTGCGTGATTCTGGGCCTGGCGATACCCGCAGCCGGCAATGAGGCGCCGCCATCGCCCACACCCGCGGCGAATGAGATCTACATCCCTTGCGATGTCGAGGATGCTTGCAGCACTCTCAAACGCCTGCTGCCTCCGGATTTCAAGGTTCAACGAGCCACGGAACAACAGCTTGATCCGCTTGCCCAGGAACGGGCGGTGGATGAATCGAATTCCGAGCGCCCGGCCCGTCCGATGGCGATGCAATTACGGAACATGTGGATTCACGGGCCAGGGGAATCCGGAAGGCTCAGACGCTATTTCGAACGCAAGGGCATCTACAATGCGGATCTGATGGTGGACATCATCTGGAAAGCCTTTGTGGCCGGAGAACTGGGAGATGAATTCTCCCTGAAGGACGTGGTTCTCAAGACCTTGGAGTCGGCCAACGGCGGGTTCAACAGAGTGAAAGTTGACGAAACAACCCGGCCGAAAGTGACAGGGACATTATGGCCTGCCTGGCTCGTGCAGAAAGACGACTTGAATGTCATTCACATCTTCTGCGACGATTCCGGAATCCCTGTTTGGTGCTACGACCACGACTCAGGTTGGGCCAGCATCTCCACAGAACTCAACGGAATGGTCTCCGAAGGAAAAGCCGTGCGTTACAAGTTGGGCTACCAGGACGACGGCGGACCGGTGGTGGACGCCATCCGGAAGATGAAAAACCCAACTCCCGCTCCGAGCCCCAAAAGCCCCACGGAAGGCGACCCTGAGCCTTGACCTGCCATGCCTGGAGCTTAAAATGCCTGTCATGCTCGTTGATGAAATTCACGAACTGTGGGACCGGCGCCCCTTTCAAGCCTTTGACATCGTGATGGCGGACGGCTCTGTGTTCACCGTCACCAGTCCGAAGCTGATCTTGATGACGCCCAGCCAGCGCACGCTGCATCTCGTCACGCCCGAAGGCAAATCGCATTGGCTGGCGCTCAGCCAGGTGACGCGCGTCAGCCTGGAGAATACGGATGATTCGGTGGGCATTGATCCAGGCGGCCAGCGTCCGTGAGCGAAGTCGGACAGCCGAAGTCAACGATGAAACGCCGGAGCAAACCAGCGGCTCGTCGGCCCGTCACTCGATTCCAAAGTCGTCCTCAGCCAGTTGGGGTCGAGATCCTCGCCGCCGAACCGCGCACCCGTGCCCCTTCCTCGACACGCTGATCCCGGTGGAGTTTTTTGAGTAGAGGGCGGTCGCCTTCAAGGGAAGTGGTCCCGGATTCGGCGGAGTAATCCTGCGAGTTCGGGGCATAATCGGTAGAGCGCCTTCATGCGATTCAAGCTGGCGGCGATGAGTTGATCACGGCCTCCGCCCGCCCGTCGTGAATCACCTGCCACCTTCAACAGGGGATCAAAACAGGTTTCCTTCATCGTGGTGCATGTGCGCACCTCCTCCCAGGAGACCCCGAGTTTCGTCCGATG
>CAZYHO010000067.1:1619-8573 GCA_964647495.1 uncultured Akkermansia sp.
AAGCAGGCTGACGTCTCTTGTCGCGAGATCCGCTTCCAAGGCACGCATCGCGGCATCACTGGCGCGGTCTGCATCGGGGATGAAAATCCACAGATCCCAGAATCCGTAGCGTTCGCAAAGGTCGCCGCGGATGGGGGCCACGGCTTCGTCATAGCCGTTAAGTCGTGGGTTGGTGAGTACCTGCACCTTGGCGTTGGGTTTTCCGGCATCGGAGAGGATGGCCTCCACCATCGGCTTGAGGATATATCCGTTGAGGGTCGGATCCTCGGGGATGACAAGCACCTTGAAGCTCACAGCGCGGCCTCCAGCCAGCCTTCGGCGAAGAGGTCGCCGATGGGCTGTTTCTTGATGATGTCGTTGAAGCGGGGAATCTGGGTCAGCGGCAGAATTCTGGATTCACCGGATTTCTCGTCGCGTTTACAAAAAAAAGTGTGGGCGTATTCCTGCGGTTGAAGCCAGTTGAGAAGCGTCGGTGAATGGGTTGTGCCGATGACTTGGGTTTGCCCTGCCCCGGCGCGGTTGGGGAGCAATTCCACGAGCAGGCGCAAGCGGCTGGCGTGGATGCCGTTTTCGATTTCCTCCAAGGTGATGAGCGCGGGCATATCAGGCTGAAAAAAGGCTGCCGCCATTGCGGCGAAGCGCAGAGTGCCGTCACTGAGAACTGGAGCGGGGAATGTCCTGCCTCCTTCCGTGATGCTGAACATGAGTTCACCGATGCATGATGTTTGGTCCATTTGCCGCCTCCCTTCGCCAACTGGCCGAGCACGGGACGCCCTGATTCGCATGCGATATGAGGCCGATTGCCTTTGCCGCTTCGATGGTATCTAACCCGGAAGGATGGATCTGCTGATGAGTTTTCGATCCCGGTGGAATCGTAAATTTCACCGCCGCTCGAGAAATGTTCGTTTGTGAGTTTTTGATGTGAAGCATCGAATGAAACACTGTAGTTTTCAATTCGGCGAACCTTCCCGATGGACGATTGAATCATTCGCCGTGTGCGCAGATCAAAGCTGACAGGCTTGTCGGTCTGGCTTGAAAAGGTGGCGGTTGAACTCCCTCCACGAATCGGCTCCCATTGTTCACTGGTCGCGCTCTTTGGTTTCCCGTCGAGAATCTCGGCAATGGTGAATCCGCTGCCAATTCCCTGGAGAACACGGAGCGCGTCGAAAACATTGGACTTGCCCGATGCGTTCGTGCCGATGTAGCAGTTGAGCTGCCCGAGGTCCAGCGTCACATCACGCAGGCTCTTGAAATTCTTGATGTTGAATGAGGCGATCATCGGTGATGGGCATGTGGCGCGGGCGCGGAGTGGCTTCAAGTCGAAGTTGATGGCCCTTGCCAGTCACCGCCCCGGCGGGCGCGGCGGCTGGAATGGTGCGCGGCGTGGCGGGCTGGCTGCGGGGCTGGGGGTGGATGGCTTGGCGGGTTCCTGATCTTTGTAGAAGATCACGCCGCGGGACCGGAGATTCCCGATGAGCGCCTTGAAATCGTCGCGCAGCTTCGGGTCGTTGAGGAGGGCGGCCAACAGCCCGTCGCCATCGGAAGCCTCGCCGAACGTCCGGCCGGCTTTCTCGGCCGCGCGGGTGAAGGCGGCGCCGCTCTGCTTGAACGAATTCGCGGCATCGCCGAACGAAGCCACCGCGGTTTCGCCTTTGGCGAGGATCGGATCGAGCTTCTCCACTTTTTCGGCCAGGGAGTCGCTGGTCGAGCGCAGGTTCGCGACCGCGTGCTTGACGTTGTCGGTGTTTTCTTCGGAGAGCACCTGTTCATCGAGTTTTTTGAGCGAGCTGTTCAGGCTGGCCAGGGCGGTTTTCATATTCTCGGTGTTGTCCTTTGAAAGCACCTCGGTGTTCAGCCGCTCGAGGGCGGCATCGAATCCCTTCACTCCTTTCCGCAACTCCTTGACCAGCGACTCCACCTCCACGGAAATCTTGCCCGCGGATTCCTGGAGGCTGCCGAGGTCGGTCATCGAACTTCCGGCCAGCACGTCCCCCGGATCGTGATACCCCGCGTCCACCGGCTCCGGCCGCGTGACCGCGATGTAGGAGTCTCCCAGCAAGCCCTGCTGCGGAATCGTCAGCCGCGAGCCGCGCGGAATGCGGTTCTTTTCGTCGCGGTAAATCCAGATGTCGACCGACACCTTGCCGTTGTCCGCGAGCTGCGGTGTGCGGGCCACGCGCCCGATCGTCGTGCCGCCCAGACGGACCGGCGCGCCTTCGGTCAGGCCGGAAGCGTCATCGAAGACCACCGTATACTGGTCGCGTTCGCGAAACTGGTCGCGGATGCTGCTGAAGCGCAGGATGAGCCCGCCAAGCAGGACCATCCCGAAGAGCAGGAAAAGCCCGGCGAGGACTTCAGTGCGTTTGTTTTCGTGTTTCATGGCATGCCGGCTATGTGGTGGGTTCGGCGGCGCGCTCGTCCGGCCGCCCGTCGAGAAACTGGCGCAGCACCGGATCCGCTGTGGCGAAGAATTCCGCGGGTGTTCCGAGGAAATGGACTTTGCCCGCACTCAGAAACGCGACGCGGTCGGAGATGCGCTGCACGGTATTCAGGTCGTGCGTGATGACCAGGCTGGTGACTTGATACCGCTGCTGGAAGTCGCGGATCAGGCGGTCGATGTTGGCGGTGCCGATCGGGTCCAGGCCGGCCGTCGGTTCGTCGTACAGCAGGCATCGGGGCCGCGTGATGATGGCGCGGGCCAGGGCCACGCGTTTCCGCTGGCCGCCGCTCAGATGGATCGGCATTTTGGGAAGATGTTCGGCCATGCCGACGGATTCGAGCGCGGCGCGCACGCGGCGGCGGAGTTCGGCCGGTTCCCGCAACCCCTGCTCCACCAGCGGGAATGCCACGTTGTCCTCGACATTCAAGCTGTCAAAGAGCGCGCCGTTCTGAAACAACAGCCCGAATTTCCGCCGCACAGGCCCGAGCCGCCGTTCGTTCACGCCGACGATTTCCTCCCCGTCGATGCGCACCGAGCCTTCGTCCGGGCTCATCAGGCCCGCCAGGTGCTTGAGCAGCACGCTTTTCCCTTCGCCGCTGCGGCCCAGCACCGTCAGTGTTTCGCCGACGTGCAGCCGCAGCGAGGTGCCGGCCAGCACGCGATGCCCGCCGAGCCGTTTGACCAGGCCGGTGGCTTCGATGAAGGCTGGTGGCAATTCCGTGGTGGACATCGCGGCGTTCGACGGCTTCAACCGGCGCTCCTGTAGGGAAAGATGATGTTGAGCAGCAGGCTGAGAAAAAAATTCACGATGAGCACCCAGAGCGCCGAAACAACCATGGCCTCGGTCGTGCTCTGGCCCACGCCCACCGCCCCGTTCTTGGCGTGCAGGCCCTGATGGCATGAAATGATCACGATCAGGATGCCGAACACGAACCCCTTGATCATCCCGATCCCCACGTCCTCCATGTTCGTCGAATGCAGCATGTGGTTGCGGTAGTACGCCATCGGCACTCCGAATCCCTCGACCACCACGATGTAGCTCAGCAGGATCCCGAAGGCGATCGCTTCCGCTATCAACAACGGCATCGACACCATCATCGCCAGCAGCCTCGGCGTCACAAGGTAGTCGATCGGATGGATGCCCAGGGCGCGCAGCGCGTCGATCTGCTCGGTCACCTTCATTGTGCCGATTTCCGCGGCCATCGACGAGCCCACGCGCCCGGCCACCATCAACGCGGTCACCACCGGCCCGAGTTCGCGGCACATCGCCACCGACACCATCGCCCCGGTCGCCGACTCCAGCGCGTACCCCTTGAACTTCGCGTAGATCTGGAATCCGAACACCGCCCCCACGAAGGCCCCGGTCACGATCACCACGAGCTGGGAGCCGAATCCGGTCGCCACCAGTTGCTCCCCGAGCAGCCGTGGCCGCCATCTGCCACGCGTCATCGAAATCCAGATTTCCACCGCCAGTTCGCCGAGCTGGCCGAGGTAGGCCAGCCGGTCCAGCAGCCATCTTCCCAAATTGCGGAGAGTCCCGACCATGGTAAAATCCTGCCATGTATAGCAGGGATGCCACTCGGCGCGACCGGCGGCCTTCAAAAAAACGCGATGCGCCGTGAATACGCCGCAGCCGATCCCGTCTCAGCCTCAGTGCGCGGCGTGTGCCGCTTCCACCCATCATATCGATCCACCAACCCAACAACCGCCCCCACCGCCATGAAAAAGTTCATCGCTCTGATCGTCGCCCTCGCCGCCACCCTGGCCACCGCCACCTCGGCCGAAGCCGGCAAGCGCCACCACCACCACCACAATCACGGATATCGCCATGGCGGACACGGCTACTACGCCGCGCGCCCGGTCTGCCCGCCCCCGGTCTATTATGCACCCCGCTATTACGCCCCGCGTCCGGTCTATTATGCCCCTCGCTATTGCGCCCCGCGTCCGGTTTGCCCGCCTCGTTACTACGGGTACAGCCGCCCGGCCGTGCAGCTCTCCTTCGGCTTCGCCAGCGCCCGCGGCTGGTAATCGAGGCGGTTTCGATGGGGCGGTGCCACGCACCGCCCTGAAATTTGCGCATTTTGGTGGTGCTTCTGTTGCCGGGATCCATGCGCTGCGGTGAGACTCAATCCCCGGTCTTGAGCACTTTGATGAAGGCTTCCTGGGGAATGTTGACCTTGCCGATGGCCTTCATCTTCTTTTTCCCCTCTTTCTGCTTTTCGAGGAGCTTGCGTTTGCGTGTGATGTCGCCGCCGTAGCATTTGGCGGTCACGTCCTTCCGGAAAGCGCGGATGTTTTCGCGGGCGATGATCTTCCCGCCGATGGTCGCCTGGATGGGCACCTGGAACATCTGGGGTGGGATGACGTCCTTCAGCTTCTCGCACAGCACCCGCCCGCGCTGCTCGGCCTTGCCGCGGTGGACGATGACGGAGAAGGCGTCGACCGGCTCCCCGTGGATCATGATGTCCATTTTCACCAGGTCGGACGGCGCGTAACCCGCCTGCTCGTAGTCCATGGATCCGTAGCCGCGGGTGATGGATTTCAGCTTGTCGTTGAAGTCGACGAGGATCTCGTTGAGCGGCAGCAGGCAGGTGAGCATGAGGCGGGTGCCGTCGAGCGTCTCCGTGTTGATGACCTGGCCGCGTTTATCCATGACCAGGGCCATGACGTCGCCGATGTAGTCGTTCGGTATGAGAATGAACGCCTTGACCATCGGTTCGCGGATTTCCGCGATGTTCGGCACGGGAGGGAAAAAGGTCGGGTTGTCCACGGTCATTTCGGAGCCGTCGGTGAGCGAGAGTTCGTAGACGACGCCCGGATACGTGCTGATGACGTCCATGTTGAACTCGCGGCGCAGGCGTTCCTGGACGATTTCCATGTGGAGCAGGCCGAGAAAACCGCAGCGGAATCCGAAGCCGAGCGCCACGCTGGACTCGGCGATGTATCGGAAGGCGCTGTCGTTGATCTGAAGCTTGCCCATCGCCGTCTTGAGCTGCTCGAAATCATCCGTGCTCACCGGGTAAATGCCGGCGAAGACCATCGGCTGGATTTCCTTGAAGCCGGGCAGCGGCTGGGTGGCCGGATGGCTGCGTTCGGTGATCGTGTCGCCGATCTTGACCTCCTTCGAGTCCTTCATGTTGGCGACCACGTAGCCGACGTCGCCGGGGCCGAGCTGATCGACCACTGTTTTCGCCGGGGCGAAAACACCGACCTCCTTGACCTCGTAGCTGCCCTGCGTGGCCATCATGCGGATCGCCGTGCCGCGCTTCAGTGTGCCGGAAAAGACACGCACGTACATGATCACGCCGCGGAAGCTGTCGAATACCGAATCGAAGACGCTGGCGCGCAGGTGGGGGTAGTCCTCGCCGTGCGGAGGCGGGATGCGCTGCACGATGGCCTCCAGGATGTCGGTGATGCCGATGCCGTTCTTGGCGCTCGCGAGGATCGCCTCCTCGTGGGGAATCTGCAGGATGTCCTCGAGCTGCTTGTGGACCATCGGGATGTTGGTCGCCGGCAGGTCGATCTTGTTGATGACCGGCACGATCGTCAGGTGCTGCTGGTTGGCCAGGTGCAGATTGGCCACCGTCTGGGCCTCGACGCCCTGCGCCGCGTCCACGATCAACACCGCCCCCTCGCACGCGGCCAGGGAACGGCTGACCTCGTAGGTGAAATCGACGTGGCCCGGCGTATCGAGCAGGTTGAGTTTGTACATCCTGCCGTCCCTGGCCTGGTAATGCATCGTGACCGGGTGCGCCTTGATCGTGATGCCGCGCTCGCGTTCGAGATCCATCGAATCCAGATGCTGCGCTTGAAGGACGCGGTCGGAGACCTGCTTGGTCACCTGCAGGAGGCGATCGGACAAGGTGGTCTTGCCGTGGTCGATGTGGGCGATGATCGAGAAATTGCGGGTCAGCTCAGTGGCCATGCGGACGGGTGCGAGGATCTGGGGCGCCTGGTTCGCGGGAGCGCCGGACGGGAGGGACGGGATGCCTGCGGCATGCCGGACGAATGCGAAAGAGAGTCGCCGGATTGATGCGCCCGCACACATGCCCCCGCCGGAATCACAATTCAAGGTTTGAATCGCCCCCCTTCCCGATTGTCCGCAAGCGCAGAGACCAAGCCCCATAGTTCGACTGTCACCCTATGGTTGCGGCCCGCCGGAAGCCGGCGGGCCGGAACGGCACCGCGCCCGCATCATCGGCAGCCGGGCGGCGGACGTGGATGGGGGATGAGCGGGCTCGGGGAGGTGGGCGGCTCGCCGTGGTCCAGCCCCGGCTTTGGGCGAGGATGCAGGCGCCGCCCAGGCTGAGGTTTCGGTGGGAAGCCGGGAATGGTGCTCAAATAAGCAGGCAACCCGCATAGTTCGACTGTCACCCTACGGCGCGAGCCCCATAGTTCGACTGTCACCCTATGGTCGCGGCCCGCCGGAAGCCGGCGGGCCGGAACGGCACCGCGCCCCCATCATCGGCAGCCGGGCGGCGGACGTGGATGGGGGATGAGCGGGCTCGGGGAGG